>JAJYMP010000427.1 GCA_021786915.1 Chloroflexota bacterium | reverse complement strand
CGAGCACGAGCTGGAGGCCGACGGCGGGCGCCGGGTAGCCGAGGCGCGCCGGCAGCGGGGCGTCGCCGCGCAGGGTTGCGATCTCCAGCGCGCGCACCACCCGGCGGGGGTTCTGGAGGTCCGTCCCCCGGGCGAGGCCGGGCGCAAGGGCGCGCAGCCGCCGGGCCAGCTCGGCGACGCCCTCGCCCGCCAGCTCCGCCTCGAGCCGCGCCCGCACCGCCGCGTCGGACGGGAGGGCGTCGGTGTCGATGCCGGCCATCACGGCCCGGAGCCAGAAGCCGGTGCCGCCCGCGAGGATCCCGACGCCGCCGCGCGCCCCCAGCGAGCGCAGCGCGCCCAGGGCGTGGTCGCGGAACTGGGCGACGGAGTAGGGCTGGTCCGGCTCGACGAGATCGAGCCCGTGGTGGACGACCCGCCCCCGCTCCTCGGGCGTCGCCTTCGCCGTGCCGATGTCGAGGCCCCGGTACACCTGCCGCGAGTCGGCCGAGATGACCTCGGCGGGGATCCCGCGGGCGAGCAGGTGCTCGGCGAGCGCGATCGCCAGGCCGGTCTTGCCCGTGGCGGTGGCGCCGCCGAGGACCAGGAGCGGTGCGGGGCTTCCGGGCTGGGCCTGGGACGCCGGCCCGGGTCTGCTCAGGCGAGCCTCCCGCGGAGCGCGTACGGCCCGGCGTGCTCGATCGCGACGCTGACCAGCTCGCCGACGAGCGCCGGAGCCGCGGCCACGTGCACGAGCTTGTTCTCGCGCGACCGCCCGACGAGGTGCGCGGCCCCGTCGGGCAGGTTCCGGAACGCGTCGCGCGCGCTCGGCGCCCCGGCAGCCTCCTCGTCGGCATCCTCGTGGTCGTGGGCGCGCGGCGGGACCACCGCGTCGAGCAGCACCTCCGCCCTGCGGCCCAGCCACCCGCGGTTGCGCTCGAGCCCGATCGCCTCCTGGACCGCGAGCAGCTCGACCAGGCGGCGGTGCTTCACGCCTGCCGGGACATCGTCGGCGAGGCGGGTCGCGGGCGTGCCGGGCCGCTCGCTGTAGGCGGCGGCGAACACCTGGTCGAAGCGGGCGGCCCGCAGCAGGCCGAGCGTCGCCTCGTACTCGGCCTCGGTCTCGCCGCAGAAGCCGACGATGACGTCCGTGGACAGCGCGATCCCGGGCACGGCCTCGCGGATGCGGGCCAGCCGCTCGGCGTAGTGCGCGACGGTGTACTGGCGGCCCATCCGGCGGAGCATCGCGTCGCTCCCCGACTGGACCGGCAGGTGGAGCGCCTCGCACACCGAGGGGCAGTCGCGCATGGCCTCGATCAGCCGGTCCGACAGGTCCCACGGGTGGGACGTGACGAAGCGCAGGCGCGGGATGGCGGGCGCGGCGCCATCCTCGGCGCGGATGCCGTCGATCGCGCGGATCAGCTCGGCGAGGTCCGGTCGCGCCTCCCGGACCTGCCGTCGGCCGACGGCCCGCTCGGTGCGGACGTGCGCGAAGCGGGGCTCCGGCGCCAGGTCATGGCCGTACGAGTTGACGTTCTGGCCCAGGAGCGTGACCTCGCGGTAGCCGGCCTCGGCCAGCGCGCGCGCCTCGGCGACCACCTCGTCGAACGGGCGGCTGCGCTCGGGCCCCCGGCTGAACGGGACGATGCAGTAGGTGCACGTCTTGTCGCAGCCGTAGATGATCGGCAGCCACGCGCTGATGGCCGAGCCGCGGCCGACTGCGCCCCCGGCGATCGCGTCGGAGCGGGCGCGCACGAGGTGCGTCGCGTCCGACACGAGGTCGCCCTTGACGAGCGTGGTCGCGGCGGTCGTCGCGGACGCGGCCGTCGCCGGCATCGTGCCCACCGCCCCCTGCGCGGAGGCGAGGCCGAGCCGGTCCACGAGCTCCGGCTCCTCGTCGGGCCGCAGGAACAGGTCCACCGCCGGGTATCGCCGCGCCAGGCTCGCCCGGTTCGACTCGCGGACGCTGCAGCCGGTCAGCACGACGCGCAGGCCCGGGTTCGCGTCCTTGAGCCGCCGAAGGTGGCCCTGCCGGCCGATGACCTTGGCCTCGGCGGCCTCGCGGATGGCGCAGGTGTTGATCACCACCAGGTCGGCCGCCTCCATCGACGGCGCCTCGGCGCAGCCCGCGCTCAGCAGGCGCCCGGCCATCTCCTCGGAGTCGCTGCGATTCATCTGGCAGCCGAGCGTCCAGACGAAGAACCTCGGCAGCGCGGGCGCCTCGGGGCGGAACTCGGCGAGGCGGGCGTCGTTCGGGTCGAGCGGCGCGCGCGGGCCGCTCGGGGCGACGCCGGGCGGGGCGATGTCGAGGACGGGCAGGGATCGGGACGTCATGGCCTGTGCATGGTAGCGAGTCCGGCGATGCGGGCGGTCATGCCCGCGCGCCACTCCCGGGCCCGGCCGGGGCAGATACGATCTGGGCGTGGACTGGCTGACCTCTCCCGAGGCGTGGGTGGCTCTCGCGACCCTGACGGTCATGGAGATCGTCCTGGGCATCGACAACGTGGTCTTCGTGTCGGTGCTCGTGCAGCGGCTGCCGACGGCCGGCCGCGACCGCGCGCGCAGCATCGGGCTGCTGCTCGCGATGGTCATGCGGATCGCGCTGCTCTTCTCGCTGACGTGGCTGGCAGGTCTGACCGAGCCGTTGCTCGCCATCGCCGGCCACGGGTTCTCCGCCCGCGACGTCATCCTGCTCGGCGGCGGCCTGTTCCTGATCTGGAAGGCGACCACCGAGATCGGCGAGGCGCTGGAGGGCGAGCCGGCTCACCGTGCCGCGGCATCGCCGGCCAGCCTCCGGGCGGTGCTGCTCCAGATCGTCCTGCTCGACATCGTGTTCTCGCTCGACTCGGTGCTCACCGCCGTGGGCATGGCGAACGACCTGGGCGTGATGGTCCTGGCGGTCGTCGCCGCCGTGGGCGTGATGCTCCTGGCGTCCGGCCCGATCTCCGCGTTCGTCCACCGCCACCCCACCGTGAAGATGCTGGCGCTCGCGTTCCTGCTGCTCATCGGCGCCACGCTGGTTGCGGACGGCGTCGGGCTGCACGTCGAGAAGGCCTACATCTACGCCGCGATGGCCTTCTCGGTGACGGTCGAGATCCTCAACCTGGCCGCGCGCCGCCGTCAGGAGCGCCGGGCCGAGCCGGTGGAACTGCGCCCCACCTTCGTCAAGGACGAGCCGCCCGCCGCGGGCTGAGGGCCGCGAAGACGCCGTCGGCCAGCCACTGCGGCACCACGAGCTCGGCGTGCGTCTCTGCATACGGGCCGTGGTCGCCGTGGTAGTCGGAGCCGCCCGTCTCGACCAGGCCCATCGACCGTGCGAAGGCGGACATCGCCTCGCGCGTCGCCGAGTCGAAGGACCGGTGGTGGGTCTCGAGGGCGTCGAGCCCGGCCCCCATCAGCTCGCGGACGAGGGGCTCGAGCGTCGGAGCCTCGCCGAAGTGGGCAAGGGACGCGATGCCGCCGGCCGCGCGGATGGCACGGATCGCGGCGATCGGGTCGAGGCCGCTCCGCGGCACGTAGGCCGGGCAGCCGTGGCCGATGAGGCGGCCGAAGGCGTCCTGCACGTCGACCGCGTGCCCCGCCGCGATCAGCGCCCGGGCGATCGTCGGGCGGCCGAGCGCGTCATCGGCCGTGACGTCCAGCGACGCCACCTGCTCGTCGATCGCGAGGTCGAGGTCCCGCAGGCGGTCCACCATGGCGTAGAAGCGGATCCGTCGGGCGTCGCGCTGGGCCGCGAGCGCCGCCTCGAACGCCGCGTCGCCGGGGTCCACGCCGAGGCCCAGCATGTGGAGCTCGCCCTCGCTGAGCTGCGCGGCGAAGCGGCCGGCGACCGCGTTGATCTCGACTGCCGGGATGAGCGTGAAGCCTCCGGGCAGCGGCGGGGCGACCGGCGCCGTCAGCTCGCGGTACGCGAGGTTGTCGTGGTCCGCGATGGCGAACGTGCGGACACCGACCGCGAACGCCTGCCGCACGAGCTCGGCGGGCTCGAGGACGCCGTCCGAGCGCCGGGTGTCGGCGTGGAAGTCGGCCGTGGCGGTGCCGGGCTCGAGGGGCGGGGCGTCGGGGCGGGCGTGGCGCGCCACCACGGCTACACCTCGACGAGGCGCTGGACGCGCTCGATCTGCAGCGCTTGTCCCGTCGCCGGGTCGATGTCCACCTGGCAGGCGTTGAACACCACCGGCCCCTGGCCCACCTCCAACCGCGTCGGCAGGGCGTTGATGAACCGCGGCAGCACCGTCTTGGGGTCGAAGCCGATGACGCTCCACAGCGGGCCGGTCATGCCCAGGTCGGTGAGGTACGCCGTGCCCCTGGGCAGGATCCGCTCGTCGCCGGTGACGACGTGCGTGTGCGTGCCCACGACCGCCGACACCCGGCCGTCGAGGTACAGCCCGAGCGCGTTCTTCTCGGACGTGATCTCGCAGTGGAAGTCGACCAGGCGGATCGGCGGCAGCGGGTCCGCCGCCTCGTCGAGCAGGTGGTCGGCGTCGGTGAACGGGTTGTCGATCGGCTGCATGCAGGTCCGGCCCTGGAGGTTGATCACCACCAGCTCCGAGCCGTCGAGCGCGGTGTACGCCCCCCAGCCCCGTCCCGGGACATCGTGCGTGCCGTAGTTGAGCGGCCGCAGGATCCGGTCGTTGTGGTCGAGGGCCTCGTAGATCTCGCGCTTGTCCCAGATGTGGTTGCCGCTCGTGACGACGTCGACGCCCGCCGCGAACAGCGCGTCGGCGGTCGAGGCCGTGAGCCCCATGCCGCCCGCGAGGTTCTCGCCGTTGGCGGTGACGAAGTCGATGCCGCGCTCGTCGCGCAGCCCGTGCAGCACCTGCTCCACGGCCTGGCGCCCGGGCTTGCCGATGACGTCGCCGATCATCAGCACCCGGCAGGCGCCCGGCGGCCGCGGGGCGTTGCCGTTGGGCGGGTTGCCGAGCCCGGCTCGGTCGCTCCGGGCGGCCATCAGGGAACCGTGAGGATGCGCATCGACCGAATCTATCAGCGGCCACCGTGACAGGCGGCCGAGTCGCCGATCTGCCCCCGTGCGGGCCGTCCTGGCTGCTCCGATCCGCCCTTGGTGCGTGTTCCTCGCAGCGCCGATGCCCGGTGCGCATCATTGCCGACCGCTCACCGGCCGCGCGATGCGCGCCGCGCGTCAAGCCGCTGGACACGCGCCGATCTGGGGCCCAACCGGGTCGGCCTGATGCGCCCTGGGCATGTCGGCGACACTTGCCGGCCAAGGTTGATGCTTGGCGCGCATCGGCCGCGTGGCGCGCAACGGCGGCGGGGTGCGCGTCAGGGGCGCTTTCGCACCCCGGCGGCGGCGTTCGAGGCTCGAGGCGCTACTTCGAGGCTCGAGGCGCTACTTGGCGTACTCGGTTGCGCGCGTCTCGCGGATGACCGTGACCTTGATCTGGCCCGGGTAGGTCAGGCTGTCCTCGATCTTCTTGACGATGTCGCGCGCCAGCCGGGTGGCCGAGAGGTCGTCGATCTCCTCGGGGCGGACCAGGATGCGGACCTCGCGGCCGGCCTGGACGGCGAACGAGCGCTCGACGCCGGTGAAGCTCTCGGCGATCGCCTGGAGGTCCTCGAGCCGCTTGACGTAGGTCTCCATCGTCTCGCCGCGGGCACCCGGCCGGGACGCGCTGATCGCGTCGGCGACCTGGACGATCGGCGCCTCGATGCAGGCGTACTCGACCTCCTGGTGGTGGGCGGCGATGCTGTTGACCACCTTGAACGGCATGCTGTGCTTCTGGGCGATCGACGCGCCGATGGCCGCGTGCGGGCCCTCGACCTCGTGGTCCACCGCCTTGCCCATGTCGTGGAGCAGCCCGCCGATCTTCGCCGCCTGGACGTCGGCGCCCAGCTCGGCCGCCATGATCGCGGCCAGGTGGCTGGTCTCGACCGAGTGGATCAGGACGTTCTGCCCGTACGAGGTGCGGTACTTGAGCCGGCCGATGAGCTTGACGAGCTCCGGCGGCAGCCCGGGGACGCCGGCGTCGTAGACGGCCTGCTCGCCCGCCTGGCGGATGACGAGGTCGACCTCGGCGCGGGCCTTGTTGACGACCTCCTCGATGCGCCCGGGGTGGATCCGGCCATCGGCAATGAGCTTGGTCAGCGCGAGGCGCGCAACCTCGCGGCGGACGGGGTCGAAGCCCGAGAGCACCACGGTCTCAGGGGTGTCGTCGATGATGAGGTCGACGCCGGTGGCCTGCTCGAGGGCCCGGATGTTGCGGCCCTCGCGGCCGATGATGCGGCCCTTCATCTCGTCGCTGGGCAGGTGGACGACGGTGACCGTGTGCTCGGCCGTGTGGTCGGCGGCGACGCGCTGCATCGCGGTCACGATGATCTCGCGGGCCTTGTCCTGCGCCTCGTCGCGGGCGCGCCGCTCGATGGAGCGCGCCAGCTTGACGGCGTCGTGCTCCGCCTCGTCGCGGATCGCCTCGAGCAGGATGCCCTTGGCGTCCTCGGCCGACAGTCCCGACACGCGCTCGAGGGCGGCCACGCGCTCCTGGTTCTTGGGGCTGGCACCCGATGTGTGCTGGGTGAGGATAACGTTTTCCAGCGTCCAAAGCGGGTCGTCCGGACCCAGCGGGTCGGGGTCGGTAACACCCAGGCCGGCACCCGCCAGCCGGCCGGTCCGCAACGCCTCCGCCAGGGCGCGCCCATCGATGGTCGCGCCGCCGCCCACGTTGTAGAGGTAGGCCCCGGGGCGGAGGCGCTCGAACTCGGCGTCGCTGATGAAGTCGCGCGTCCCCTGCGTCAGGGGCAGGGTGCAGGCCACGTGGTGGGCGAGCGGCAGCATCTCCCGCAGCCGGTCCACGCCGGCGACCCGCTCCGCCCCGGGGCAGGGCAGCTCGGGCCGTCGCCGCACCCCCAGCACGCGCATGCCGATGGCCGCGGCCTTGCGCGCCAGCGTGCCGCCGACGTCCCCCAGGCCCAGGATCAGCAGGGTCTGCCCGTCGAGCTCGAAGCGCACCGGCGCGGTGCGCGGCGGCACGGCCTCGCGCCGCAGGCGGGCGTCCACGAACGCCGGCAGGCGCGTGGCGAAGGCGAACATCATCGCCAGCACCATTTCGGCCATGGGGATGCCCTGGGCGCGGGCGTTCGTCACCGTCACGCCGCGCTCCCGGAACTCGCTGTAGAGCAGGTGGGACACGCCCATGGTCCCGGCCTGGACCCAGCGCAGGCGGCCGGCCGCCAGCACGGCGTCCCGCGGAAGGGAGTGGGCCAGGACGACGTCGGCGGCGCCGGCCGCGGCGACGAGCTCGGCCGGCTCGGCGGCGAAAACGAAGTTCACCTCGGGAAACTCGTGCTCGAGCCGGGCGCGCGTCCCGGCGTCCAGGTCGATCGCGACAAGGGCCCGCAGGGGCATGCTGCACAGGCCTGGTCGGAACGGGAACCCCGCCCGGGCCGGGCCCGGGGGCCCTTCGGCCGCGGCAGGCTCCCTCCGAGGCGCGCCCCGCCGCTTGGCGGTCCGGGGCGCCGTCCGCCCGGCCAGGCCCTGAGCCCCCTTCGGCCGAGATTCGCCCTGCGCGGGCGGAGCGGAGGGGCGGACCGCGGCGGCCCGGATGGCGCGCCGCCGCGCCCCAGGCTTTCGCCCGCCGCGGGGCGGCTCCTGCCCTGCCAGGCCTGGCATGCCGCGCCAGGGCGGCGTGACCTGGCGCCGCGGGGCGCCGTGATATACTGGGCGGCCGGGCCCCGGCGGCCGGGCGCGGAGGGGTGCGGCACGGGCGTGGAGGCGGAGCTCCTGCCGATCGAGCGCGAGGCCTTCTGGCGCGATGCCCTCGCGGCGGCCCTCGGGGAGCTGGAGGCGGCGCGCGGGTCCGCGGAGGTCGAGGCGGTGCGGATCCGCCACCTCGGCCGCCAGGGCGCCCTGACCTTGGCCCTGCGCTCCCTGCGCGAGCTGCCGCCGGATCGGCGCGGCGCCGCGGGGGCGCTGGGCAATCGGGCGCGGGCCGCCCTCGAGGAGGCGCTCGCGCAGCGGGATGCCGCCCTCCGCGCGGCCGAGGAGGCCGGGCAGCTGCGGGCCGAAACCATCGACGTCACCCTCCCGGGCCGGCGCCCGGTTCTGGGCCACCCCCACCCGCTGGCCATCGTCCGCCGCGAGGTCGAGGCCATCTTCCAGTCCCTCGGCTTCTGCGTGGCCGACGGACCCGAGGTCGAGGGCGAGTGGCACAACTTCGAGGCACTGAACATGCCCGCCGACCACCCGGCGCGGGAGATG
>JAJYMP010000004.1 GCA_021786915.1 Chloroflexota bacterium | reverse complement strand
GACGATGAGCGAGCTCCCCCTTCAGGCGCGGGTCGTGGTCATCGGGGCCGGGATCGTCGGCAACGGCTTGGCGTGGCACCTCGCCCGGCTCGGCTGGCGGGACATCGTCCAGCTGGACAAGGGTCCGCTCCCCAACCCGGGCGGGTCTACCGGCCACGCCTCGTCCTTCACCTTCGCGGTGGACCACTCGCGCCAGACCTCGACCTGGTCCATCGAGAGCATCCGCGAGTTCGAGGATCTCGGGACGTTCACGCGCACCGGCGGCATCGAGGTCGCCCGGACGCCCGAGCGGATGCACGAGCTGCGCCGGCGCCTCGCGCTTGCCCACGCATGGGGCATCGACTCCGAGGTGCTGGGCCCGGCCCAGGTCAAAGTCCTCGTCCCGTACATGGACGAGTCCAGGATCCTGGGCGGGTTCCACACGCCGGCCGTCGGCGTCGTGGACCCGCTCCACGCCGGCACGCTCTACCGGAAGAAGGCGATGGCGCTCGGGGCGCTCCAGAGCTTCGCCAACACGGAGGTGATGGGCCTCGACGTCAAGGACGGCCGCGTCACCGCGGTCCGCACCTCGCGCGGCAGCATTGCCGCGGACGTCGTGGTCGTGTGCGGCGGCGTCTGGAGCCGCCGGGTGGCCGCGATGGCGGGCGCCACGATCCCGCTCGTGCCGGCCGTCCACCAGATGGTGGACATCGGCCCGGTGCCCGAGTTCGCGGCGCTCGACAACCCGCTGGCCTACCCGGTCGTGCGCGACATGGACGCCAAGATGTACGCCCGCCAGAGCGGCGCGGACCTCGAGATCGGGTCGTATGCGCACGAGGCGCTCGTGGTGCAGCCGGAGGACATCCCCTCGAACGGCCAGGCCCTGATGTCGCCGACCGAGCTGCCCTTCACCTCGGAGCACTTCGACCCGTACGTGGAGGCGGTGCTCGAGCTCTACCCCACGATCGTGGGCAACGAGAGGGTGGGCATCAAGCACGCCATCAACGGCCTGATGTCGTTCACGCCGGACGGGATGTCCCTCCTCGGCGAGACGCCGGAGGTCAAGGGCCTCTGGGCGTGCGCGGCCGTCTGGATCAAGGAGGCACCGTCCATCGTCAGGATGCTCGCGGAGTGGATGACCGACGGCAAGCCCGAGATGGACCCGGCGTCCGTCAACATCGCCCGCTTCTACGACACCCAGAAGACGCGCTACCACGTCGAGCACCGGGTGGGCGAGCTGTTCCCCAAGTTCTACGGGATCGTCCACCCGTTCGAGCAGTGGGCGACCGACCGCGACGTGCGGCTCGGCGCCGCGCACGAGCGGCACGTCGCTCTGGGCGGCGAGTTCGTCGAGGTCTCCGGCTGGGAGCGGCCGAACTGGTACCGCAGCAATGCCCCGCTGCTCGAGGAGTTCGGCGACCGGGTGATGGACCGCTCGCACGAGTGGGACCGGCGCTGGTGGTCGCCGATCATCAACGCCGAGCACCTCGCGCTCCGCGAGCGCGTCGGCCTGGTCGAGAACCCCGCGTTCGCGGAGTTCGACGTGTCCGGCCCCGACGGGCTCGACTGGCTGCAGCACATGGTGGTCGGCCAGGTCGACGTTCCCGAGGGGCGCCTCGTCTACACGCAGCTGCTCAACGACGGGGGCGGGATCAAGGCCGACGTCACGATCATGCGGCTCGGCCACGACCACTTCCGGATCGTGGACGCCGGCTTCGCGGGCCGCGCCGACGCGAAGTGGCTGACGGACCACCTCCCCGGGGACGGGGGCGTCAGCTTCGCAGACCTCACGTCAGCATTCACGATGATCGCCATCTGGGGACCGCGCGCCCGCGACGTGGTCGCCTCGGTGGCGGCCGACGACGTGTCCGATGCGGCCCTGCCGTACGGCAGCTGCCTGCCGATCGACATCGAGTCGGTGCGGGTGCTGGCCGCGAGGATCAGCTACGTCGGCGAGCTGGGCTGGGAACTCCACGTCCCCATGGAGCAGGGTGCCCGGCTGTGGGACATCCTCATGGCAGCCGGACGGCCCCACGGGATCGCGCCTGTCGGGCTCGCCGCCTATGGCGGGACCCTGCGCGTGGAGAAGGGCTACCGCCTGATGGGCGCCGACCTCGAGCTGGACCGCAACCTCGTCGAGGCGGGACTCGCCCGGCCGCGCGTCAAGGCGACGGACTTCATCGGCAAGGCGGCGTACCTCGCGCAGCGTGCCCAGGGACCGGACAGCCTGCTCTGCACGCTTGCGGTGGAGGGCCACACCTCGGCGTCCGGGGAACGGCGGTTCATGCTCGGTCGCGAGCCGATCTGCCGGCCAGACGGCTCGGTCCTCGTCGACCGGCGCGGGCGCCGCTCGTTCGTGACCACCGCAGCATCGGGGCCGTCGGTGGGCAAACACCTGCTCATGGCGTACCTCCCGGTCGATGATGCCGTCGTGGGGCGACAGCTGGCCGTCGAGTACATCGGCGAGCTGTACCCGGTCTCGGTGGCCGCCGTTGGCGCCCGGGCACTCTTCGATCCCGACAACCTGCGCATGCGCGGCTGAGGCCGTGGCGTGCCGGCGACCGCATGGCGTTGCGCGACCGCGCCGACCGGCGCCGGATCGGGTGCGCCGAGCCCGTGGTCGGCGTGGATTGTGGCACGCCGGTCGGTGACCTTGCGCCATGGCGAGTCGTCAGTGCGACCCCGGATCCTCAGTCCTGCAGGGTCGACCATCGGACAAGGCACACGAGGCGCGGAGGCAGTTGGCGCCGCAGGGCGATCCCGTCGTCCGGCCGCGGCGCCGTCCGGCAGTCGGCCGACACGAGCGGCGCCCCGGCAGGGGAGTCACGATCACCATGAGAACGGTCCGCGACGTCATGACCGGGTAGGGCAACCCCTGGCCTGATCGCGGGCGGATGCTCGCTGGCCGCGTACCCGGCGGGCGGCCGACCCCGCACTCTGGCCATCAGGCGCCGAAGCGCGCCGGGCTGAAGGGGCGCAGCTCGTCGGGGTCCGCATCGTCGAGGATCGCCGAGGCGAGGAGCGCGGCGGTGCGCGGGGCGAGGGTGAGCCCCAGCATCGCGTGCCCGGTGGCGACGAAGACGTTCCGGAAGGGTCGAAGCCGGCCGATGCAGGCGATGCCGTCGGGCATCATGGGGCGGAGGCCCGCGGACGGGGCCGCGTGCGGCGCGTCCGGATCCCACGTGCGGAAGTAGCGACCCGGCGCCTGCTGAACCGCCCGCAGGCGGACCGAGCTGACCGTCTCGTCGAGCCGCCCGAACTCCATGGTGCCGGCGACTCGCGTCCCGCCGTCGAGCGGGGTCACCGCGACGTGCGCCTCGGAGAGCATCACGACCGGGTCCATGTCGAGCTGGGCCGGTGCGTAGTCGACGCTGTAGCCCTTGCCCGGCCTGACGGGCAGGCGGACGCCGAGCAGGCGCGCCACCTGCGCCGACCAGGCGCCGGCAGCGATCACCAGGGCGTCCGCCCGCAGGGGCTCGAACCTGCCGCGCAGCTCCACCCCGCCAGAGGGCAGGGCCCAGACGCCGGTGACGCGACCGCGAACCTGGATCGCGCCCAGCGCGCCCAGGCGGCCGACCAGCGCATCCACCACCCCCTGCGGCCGGACGTGGCGTTCGCCCGGGAAGCGGATCGCCCCCGTCACCGCATCGGAGAGGACGGGCACCGCCGTCCGCGCCTCGTCTCCGGTGAGCGCCTCGGGGGCGAGGCCCGCTCGCCCGTACCGCGGCAGGTCGGCGACGGCGCGCCGGTACTCCGCCTGGTCGATGTACGCGCGGAGCTCGCCCCGGGCGTGCATCTCGAACGTCATGCCGTCCGCGGCCCAAGCGTCGAGCGCGTCCATCGTGCCGCGGGCCAGGGCTGCCGTCGCCGTGAACGACCGGTCGTACGCCGCGGCGTTGCACGCCCGGAGCATCCCGGTGAGGAACCGGATGGACGAGGGGCTGAGGGACGGCCGCACGTAGACCGGGCTGTCGGGCTTGGCCATCTGGCGCAGGGTCTGGAGGACCACACCCGGCCCCGGGACCGGCCCGCTCTCGGCCGGCACCACCCAGCCGGCGTTGTTGGACGACGCCCCGGCGCCGGGATCGCGGTCGCTCACGACCACAACCTCGGCGCCCCGGCGCGAGAGCTCGTACGCCGTGGCCAGGCCGACCAGCCCTGCCCCCACGACTGCGACGCGCATGGTGCGGTGCCCTCCGTTCACGCCGGCCTGCTGGCCGGCCCGGCCGGGTGGTCAGGCCGTCGGGGCCGCCGTCTCGGCCGCGTCCGTCCGCGGCCTCCAGATTCGATTGGCGGCTGAGGTCACCAGGCCGGCAAAGCCGGTGGGCCGGAAGATCATGACCAGGATCAGAAGCAGCCCGTACAGGACCAGCTCCAGACCGGGGAGGCTGGCGAGCTGGGCCTGCAGCAGGCCCGTGATCACCATCAGGGGGAAGGCGATCACGGCTGGACCCCACAGCGTTCCGCGCCCGCCGATGTACGCGACGGCGAGGACCTCAACCGTGTGGCTGGTCGCGAGGAGGTCGGGCGTGAGGATCCCGTAGTAGTGCGCGTAGAACCCGCCGAGCAGGCCGGCGAACGCGCACGACAGCGTGAAGTTGATGACCAGGAAGCGGGTGGGGTTGATCCCGGACGCCTTGGCCGCAGCCAGGTTCTGGCCGATGGCCCGGAAGGCGAGGCCGACTCGGGAGCGGATGACGGCCATCAGCACGACGAGGGTGAGGAGAAGGATCCCGAGGACCAGGTAGTAGTACGGCAGGTTGTCCGACGTGTTGAGGAGCAGCGGAACGCTCAGGCCAAGCGAGCCGCGGGTGATGTCCGGCAGGTTCCGGACCAGGCCCATGAGCGCCAGGCCCACGAACCACGCCATGACCGCCGCGTAGATGCCCCGGAGGCGCAGGGTCAGCATGCCGGTGAGCAGCCCGACGAACCCCGAGACGAGCGCGCCGCACACCATGCCGATCCAGGGCGAGATGCCCAAGTCCACGGCGAGCAGCCCCGATGTGTAGGCGCCGATCCCCACGAACGCCGCGAAGCCGAAGTTGACGATGTCGATGTAGCCGGCGGTGAAGTCGAACGCCACCGCGTACGCCGCCATGAGCGCGCCTGTCACCAGCAGCCGCTGGTAGTCCTGGCCGTTGAACGGCGGGACCAGCGGCAGCGCGACCGCGACCGCGATCAGGATGGCCGCGAAGGTCATCCGGCGCCGGGCAGCCGACTTCGCCTCGACACGGGAGGGGGTGGTCTCTTCGATCGCGGTGGCCACTACTGCTCCCACACGCCTTTCACTTCGCTGCCGAACAAGCCCGACGGCTTGAACAGCAGGATCAGGATGATGAACAGGGTGGGCACGACGTCGATCCAGTCGAGGCCGACGTAGGTCACGGTCAGCGTCTGGATCAGGGACACGATGAACGCCCCGACGATGGCGCCCTGGACGTTCCCCAGGCCCGCGAGGATGACCACGTACCAGGCGAGGTACAGCGGCTGCAGGCCGACGTCCGGGTAGGAGGGATAGAGCCAGAGAAGCGAGGCGCCCGCGAGCGCCGCCAGGGCGCACGAGAGGCCCATCGTCAGCACGAAGATCCGATTGAGGCTGATGCCCGCCATCTGGGCGCCAGCCTCGTCCTGGGCCACCGCCCGCATCGCCCGCCCGGTCCGGGTGCGCAGCAGGAACGCCGAGAACAGCCCTATCGTGACCATCGCGATCACGAACACGGCGATGCGGTCCACCGAGACCGAGGTGCCCAGGATGCTGATCGGACGCACGTCCCAGTACCGCGTGGCACCCCGGAAGTCGTTGCCGAAGATCAGGCGATCCCCGTTGATCAGCACCACCGAGATGCCCGCTGTCAGCAGGAAGGTGTTCATCACCCACTGGTCCCGGCTCCGCTTGCGCAGGGGCCGGAACAGGATCACCTCGAGCACGGCGCCGACGGCGAACCCCACGATCAGGGCGGCGATCATGCCCGGGAAGGGGGCGACGATCTTGAGCAGGCCGGTCCCGGCAGGGTCGTTGAACATCGCGTCCTGGAGGGGCGAGAAGACGAAGAAGGCGGTCAGCGAGCCGATCATGAAGAACTCGCCGTGGGCGAAGTTGGGGATGTTCATGACGCCGAACACGAGCGCGAGGCCGGCGGCCAGCAGCGCCCACATGCCGCCCGTGACGAGCGTGTCGACCACGATCGACGGCTGGACGAAGGTGTAGAACACCAGGATCGCGACGGCCAGGCCGACGGTGAGCCAGGTGAAGGTCAGGAAGCGCTTGGCCAGCGGGACCCGACGCAGGTTGGTCGGGGCAGCGGCGGGGGTCGTCGTCATCGGTCTGCCTCAGATCCCCAGGTACGCTTCCTGGACATGGCTGTTGCCGAGCAGCTCCTCGCCGGTCCCCTCCAGGACGACGCGGCCCTGCTCGAGGACGTATGCGCGGTCCACGATCCGGAGCGTCGTGTTCACGTTCTGCTCCACCAGCAGGATCGTCATGCCCCGCTCGCGCAGCGTCTTGAGCGCCTCGAACGTCGCGAGCGTGGGGATCGGCGCCAGGCCCAGGCTCGGCTCGTCCACGAGCAGCAGCGAGGGCCTGGGCATCAGGCCGCGGCCGATCGCGAGCATCTTGCGCTCGCCGCCCGAGAGGGTGCCCGCCAGCTGGTCCCTGCGCTCGAGCAGCCGCGGGAACAGCTCGAAGACCGTGTCCATCGTGGCGGCGACGGCGCTCTTGTCCTTGACCGTGTAGGCGCCCACGAGCAGGTTCTCGTAGACCGACATCGAGGGGAACAGGTTCAGGCTCTCGGACACGTAGCCGATGCCGATCCGGCTGACCTGATGTGGGAGGGTGCCGCGCAGCTCCTTGCCGCGGAACGTGACCGAGCCGCTGATCGGCGGCACGAAGCCCGCGATCGAGCGCAGGGTGGTGGTCTTGCCGGCACCGTTGGGTCCCAGGATGGCGACGAACTCGCCCTCCTCGACGTGGAGGTCCACGCCCCACAGGACCTGCAGGAGGTCGTAACCGGCTTCGACAGCGGTCAGTTTGAGCACGATGTCTCCCTGGAGCCTCCCTGGCCGCTCAGAGGATGAATTGGGCGCCGAGATAGGCCTCACGGACCTTCTCGTCCTGGGCCACCGTCGCGGCGTCGCCCTGCGCGATGAGCTCGCCGTACTGGAGGACCGCGAGGTTCTCGCACAGGTCGAGGATCAGGCGCATGACGTGCTCGACCATCACGATCGTCACCCCGTCATCGCGGATCTTGCGCAGCAGGGCAGCGATGGTCGTCAGCTCTGATGGCGTGAGGCCCGACGCCAACTCGTCGAGGAACAGCAGCTTGGGGCGGCTGGCCAGGGCACGGGCGAGGTCGAGCCGCTTGAGCTGGACCGCGTTGAGGTGCCCGGCGAAGGTGCTCACGGGACGCGGGAAGTCCACGTACTGGAGCAACTTGAGGGCCCGGTCGGCGGCCATGCCGTGCTCGGCGTTGGGATCGCCGAACGACGCCGCGACGACGACATTCTCGAGGACGGACAAGCGCGGGAAGGGTCGCGGGATCTGGAATGTGCGGCCGATGCCCAGGCGGCACATCTTGTCGGCCGACAGGCCGGTCGTGTTCTTGCCGTTGAAGCGGACGGTTCCCGCGTTCGGGCGAAGCGCGCCCGCCAGGCAGTTGAGCAGCGTGGACTTGCCAGCGCCGTTCGGGCCGATCAGCCCGAAGATCTCGCCCTCGTCGACGCTGAACGTGACGTTGTTGACGGCTGTCAGGCCACCGAACCGCTTGGTGACGCCGTCGAGCTCAAGGAGCGCCATGGGGCCTCGCTCTAGGTGCAGGGGGCCAGCGCGATGCCGGCCCCCTGCTGGTTGCTCGGATGGCGTCAGGGCTTGGTCTCGAGCTTGCCCGAGGCCTGGTCGGCCGGCCAGATCACGGTCTGCTGGCCGGAGTGGTACTGGGTGACGGGGAAGATGTAATGGCCCTTGCCCACGACGGGGTCCGGGATCGAGTCTGCGTTGAAGTCGTAGCTCGACATGATGATCCCGTCGGTGTAGGTCAGCTGGCCGGTCCAGAGCTTGTCCTGGGCTTCCTTCATCAGCGTGTCGCTGGTGATGGAGCCCTGGTCGGTGATGGTCGAGTTCAGGATCTTGATGAAGAAGTTGGTCCAGTCGTACGAGAGGCCGGCGGCCGCGGCGCTCGGGTCGGAGCCGTACTTGGCCTTGTAGTCTGACTGGAACTTC
>JAJYMP010000629.1 GCA_021786915.1 Chloroflexota bacterium | reverse complement strand
GCGCACGGGCCGCGCCGCGGACCCCCGGCCCGGGCCGGCGTCCGCGCACGCCGCCGCGCGCGGCGACCCCAGCACGACTCGGCCGCCGGCGCGCGGCGGGGGTCCCGCGCGGCAGCCGGCGAGCGACCTCAGGAGCGGGACGCTATCAGAAGTAGTTGACCGTGATCCCGCCGTCGATGACGAAGTTTGCGCCGTTCGTCCAGCGCGACTCGTCGGACGCGAGGTAGATGCCCACGTTGACGATCTCCTCAGGCTTGCCGAAACGGCCGCTGGGGTTGCGGTTGAGGCGCAGCGCCTTGGCGGCCTCGTCCTTGAGCAGCCAGTCCATGAGGAGCGGGGTCTCGATGGGGCCCGGGCTGATCGCGTTGGTGCGGACGCCGCGGCCGGCGAACTGGACCGCGAGCGACCGGGTGAGCGCGAGGACCGCGCCCTTGGATGCGGTGTAGGCGTCCTGGGGCACGGAACAGCCGAGGATCGCCACGAACGACGCGATGTTGATGATCGACCCGCTGCCCTGCTCGAGCATCTGCGGGATCGCGTACTTGCAGCCGAGGAACACGCCCCGGACGTTGACCGCCATGACCTTGTCCCAGGTATCGACGTCGGTGTCGATCACGGAGTGGTCGGCCTCGGGCATGATCCCGGCGTTGTTGTAGAGGGCGTCCACGCGCCCGAAGGTGGCCAGCGCATGCTGGACCATGCCGCGGGCGTCGTCCTCCTTGGAGACGTCGGCCCGGACGAACGTGGCCTCGCCGCCGGACGCCCTGACCGCCGCGACGGCTGCCTCGCCCGCCGCTTCGGAGACGTCCGACACGACGACCCGCGCGCCCTCCTTGGCGAACAGCTCGGCGGCCGTCTTGCCCATGCCGCTGCCACCGCCGGTGATGATCGTGACCTTGCCGTCGAGTCGCATCGTGGCTCCGCTCTCGGTGCTCTGGGGTGAGTCAGCACAGACTAGCCAAAGCGCCGCGCCGCGGGGGCCATGTTCCGGGCTTCGGCGTGTGGCGTCGCCGGGTGGGGATCTCGCCGTTGCGCATTGACGAGGTCGCCGGCACCCGTCAGCATCCGTCCGCTCGGTGAACCGTCCCGTCACCCGAGGGGGTCCCTCGAGGCCTCCCGACGATGCCCCGCGGCTTGCGCGGCTTGCGCGGCTGGCGCGGCTGGCGCTTGGCGTCCTCGTGCTGGGTTCGCCTGCCTGCTCGGCGGCCATCCCGTCGAGCGACGTGAGCACGACTTCAGTCCCGGCGGCGAGCGCCAGTCAGGCGCCACTCGTCAGCGCCGGACCTTCTGCGGCCGCGTCTCCGTCGGGCGGAGGGCCCGCGCGTCGCCCCGCCGGCCCCCCCGGGGCTCTGGCAGCAGCGTCAGCCGCGCTCGAGGTAGCGCTCCCGATCCCAGTTGTGGACGATGGAGTCGTACGTCATCTGCTCGTAGCGGACGGCGTTGAGGTAGTGGTCCACCACCTCGTCGCCGAAGATCTCGCGCGCCGCCTCGGACCGCTCCAGCTCGCCGATCGCCTCCCACAGCGCGCGCGGCATCCGCGGGTGGCCCTGGGCGACGTAGCCGTTGCCCTTGAACTCGGGCTCCAGCTCCAGCCCGTGCTCGATCCCGTACAGCCCGGCGCCGATCATGGCCGCGTAGGTGAGGTACGCGTTCATGTCGCCGCCCGGGAAGCGGTTCTCCACGTGCAGCCCGCCGCCGTGGCCCACCAGCCGGAAGCCCGTGGTCCGGTTGTCGCGGCCCCAGACCACGTTCACCGGCGCCCACGACAGGGCCGCGTACCGCTTGTACGAGTTGACGAACGGGGCGATGAACGGCGCGAACTCGCGCGACAGCTTCATCATGCCGGCCATGAACTGCGAGCCCAACGTCGAGATGCCGTACGGGCCGGCCGGCTCGCCGTGCGCCGCCCCGAACAGCGGCCGGTCGTCCTCGAGCCCCCAGATGCTCATGTGCAGGTGGCCCGAGCTGCCGGTCCAGCGGTGGTCGGGCTTGGCCATGAAGGTGATGCCCCAGCCGTTGAGGTAGGCGATCTCCTTCGCCCCGTGCTTGAAGATCACGGTGCGGTCAGCGGACTCGAGCACGTGGTCGTAGCGGATGTTGACCTCGTGCTGGCCGTTGGCGGCCTCGCCCTTGCTGAACTCGATCGGGATGCGCGCCTCGGTCATCTGGTTGCGCAGCAGCCGGTGGAGGGGCTCGGCCTTGGTGGCCTGGAGCAGCTGGTAGTCCTCGTTGTAGTAGCCGAAGGGCTTGGGCAGCGGCCACCCGCGCTCGGCGAGGCTCTCCCAGCTGTCCTTGAGCACGTAGTACTCGAGCTCCGAGCCGGCCTTGATCGCGATGCCCAGCTTGGTGGCCTTGTCGATCTGGCGCTTGAGGATCGTCCGCGGGCTGACGGGGATCTCCTCGCCGCTCTCCTCGTCCACCGCGTCGGCGAGGACCAGGGCGGTCCGCTCGAGCCAGGGCAGGACGCGCAGGGTGTCCCAGACGGGATCGG
Source organism: Chloroflexota bacterium (assembly GCA_021786915.1). Next base: position 5,744 of record JAJYMP010000629.1, on the reverse strand, counting down.
CGATCCAGTCGCCGTAGCCCGTCTCCCAGTTCATGAGCGTGAAGCCGTCGGGCGTGTTCATCTCCATGTCGGTGCCCAGCAGGTAGGTGCAGAAGTGGGCGCCGTGGTCGATGACCCCGTTGAGGAACGCCTGCGCCTGGACGCGCTTGCCGACCAGCCGGCCCTGCATGTCGGTGATGGCGACGACCAGGGTGTCGATCTCGCCCGATCGGACCATCACCTCGAGCTCCTCGAGCCGCGGGTGCTTGCCGCGGGGAGCGTGGGCGGTGGTGATCTGCGCGGCGCGGGTGCGGGTCTGCTTGGGCATCGATGGCGTTCCTCTCGGGTCGGTGACGACGGGGAGCGGGGGTGCGGTCGAGACGGTGGCGGTTACTTCGCCGTCATCGCGCCGTCGGCGACGATCACGGCCCCGGTGACGAACGACGACTCGTCCGACGCAAGGAACAGGGCGACGTTGGCCAGCTCGCGCGGCTCGCCGGGCCGGCCGATCGGCTGGAAGGAATCGATGGTCGCGTACACCTGCGACAGGCCGCCGAGCATCTCGGCATGGGCGTAGTTGATGGGGGTGTCCACCCAGCCCGGGGCGAGGGCGTTGCAGCGGATGCCCTGCTTCGCGTAGTCGAGGGCGATGCCCTTGCTGAGCATGACGATGGCGCCCTTGGACGTGGCGTAGATGGCGAGGTAGGGCTCCGCGACGAGGCCGTTGACCGACGTGGTGTTGATCAGCGAGCCGCCGCCCTGGCGGAGCATGTGCGGGATCGCGTAGCGGCAGCCGTAGATGCAGCCCTTGACGTTGACGTTGAGCGTGCGGTCGATCACCTCGTCCGGGACCTCGTGGAACACGCCCGGGATGTTGATTCCCGCGTTGTTGAACGCGACGTCGAGCCGGCCCCAGCGCTCGACCGTGCCGTCGGTGTACGCCTTGACCTGGGCCGGATCCGAGACGTCGGCGCCCACCGCGAGGGCGGCGTCGCCAATCTCCCGGGCGGTCGCCTCGGCCGCGTCGCGGTTGATGTCCACGCAGGTGACGCGCGCCCCCTCCTCGGCGAAGCGGACCGCGCTCGCCCGGCCGATGCCGGATCCGGCCCCGGTGACGATCGTGACCTTCCCGGCGAGTCGGTCGCCCATGCCTGCCGTTCCTCCTGCCGCGCCCGGGCCAGAGTTCCCTGCAACAAGGTTGACACCGCCGTTGGAACCTGCGCTTACTGCGCTCGTTCGAGGGACGGTCGCGCGGAGGGCGCGATCGTAGCGCCATTTCACCAGCGCAGAAGGAGGGTTTCAGCGCATGGCCGCATCGCCCGCAGGCGCACCGCCCGCGAAGGCAAGGTCCCGGGACGAGGAGCGTCTCCACCAGCTCGGGTACGCCCAGGAGCTGCGACGCGGGATGAAGACGTTCTCCAACTTCGCAGTCTCGTTCACGATCATCTCCATCCTGTCCGGCTGCCTGACCCTGTTCCTGTTCGCGATGAACACGGGCGGGCCGGCGGTGATGACCCTCGGGTGGCTGGTCGTCGGCGCCTTCGTCATCGTCGTGGCGCTGGGCATGGCCGAGGTGGCGTCGAGCTACCCGACCGCGGGCGGCCTGTACTACTGGTCGGCGAAGCTCGCCCCGGAGAGCGGCCGCAGCGGCGCGACGTGGAGCTGGTTCGTCGGCTGGTTCAACCTGGTCGGCCAGGTGGCCGTTACCGCTGGTATCGACTTCGGGTTCGCGTTCTTCTTCGACGCCTTCCTCAACCTGACGATCGGCCTCCCCACGACGCCCCCGTTCGTGATCGGCGTCTTCGGCGTCGTGCTCGTGGTCCACGCGCTGCTGAACACGTTCGGCATCCGCCTGGTCACGCTCCTCAACGACGTGTCGGTCTGGTGGCACCTCGTCGGCGTGGCCGTGATCGTTCTGGTGTGCACGGTGTTCAACCAGCACCACACCACGGACATCGGCACGGTGTTCTCGACGTTCGTCGACAACACGGGCGATGCGGCCGGAGGGCCCAGCTGGCCCGGCCCGCTCGTGGCCGGCATCCCCCTGTACGTGATGCTCATCGGCCTCCTGAACGCCCAGTACACGCTGACGGGCTACGACGCCTCCGCCCACATGTCGGAGGAGACGCACGATGCCGAGCGCTCAGCGCCCAAGGGCATCATCTGGTCGGTCATCATCTCGGTCATCGCGGGCTTCATCCTGCTGGTCGCGATGAACATGGGGATCACGCCCGACAAGGTGTTCCAGGACGCCACCACGGGCGCGGCAGTCGGCGGCTACACGCACGCCCTGCAGTCCGCGACCGGCGTGCCGCCCGCGCAGATCTGGATCGACGCGGTCGGCCAGACCGGCGGCCTGATCGTCCTGTTCCTCGTCTGCGGCGCCCAGTTCTACTGCGGGATGTCGTCGGTCACCGCGAACTCGCGCATGATCTACGCCTTCGCGCGCGACGGCGCGATCCCGGGCTCGAGCATCTGGCACCGGATCAACAAGCGGACGCGCACCCCGACCAACTCGATCTGGCTGGCGGCCGTCGGCGCGTTCATCCTCGGCCTCCCGTACCTGTGGAGCCCGGTCGCGTACGCGGCGGTGACGTCGATCGCCGTCGTGGGCCTGTACGTCGCGTACGTCGCCCCCGTGACCCTCCGGCTGCTCGCTGGGAAGCGGTTCCAGCCCGGTCCGTTCCAGCTTGGCGCCTGGAGCCGGCCCGTGGGCATCATCGCCACGCTGTGGGTGATCTTCATCTTCGTCCTGTTCATGCTCCCGCAGGCGCTGCCGATCACGACCTCGACGTTCAACTACACGCCGCTGGTGTTCATCGTCGTCCTCGGCGGGGCCGGGATCTGGTACGCCGTCTCGGCGAAGAACTGGTTCAAGGGACCCAAGGTCCAGGGCACCGCGGAGGAGCTGGCCGCGATCGAGCGCGACCTCGAGCTGGTCGACATGGAGGCCGCCGCGGCCTCGTAGCCCTCGTTCCTGCACCGAGCCCGGAGGCACCGCCTCCGGGCTCTTCGATTCCCGGCGCGGCGGCTGCCCGGAGCAGGCGGCGTCGCCTGAACTGCCCCCGCGCACCGCAATGCCCCTGTCGCCGTCGGTGGTGATCGTGAACATCACGCGCTCGAGGCGGCGGACCACGGACCGCGCCACGGAGCAGGCGCTGCTGGGCTGGAACGTGCTCCCGGAGCTCGCCGGGGTCACGGCCACCGCGATCGTGCTGGCCGCGTTCGGGGTGGGCAGCCGGTCGCCGGTCGTCGCCATCGGCGCACTGGCCGCGTTCGCGCTCGTCGCGGTCGCCGCCGGGCGCGTCCTGCCGCCCCTGCTGGTCGCCCTGCGCCCGTCACCCGCCGTGACGGTCGAAGCCGAAGCGTCCACCCGCCAAGGCCGGCAGTCGCCGCTACAGGCGCGGCGCGAGCCGACGCCTGGCCCCGAGCCGCAGTCGCGGCGGAGCGGCAGTCGCACCCACCCCAGCCGAGCATTTCCCCCAGATGTTCGTGTGACGGCCCCTGTCTCCGCAGTCTCCGCCAGATGGCCGTGGGGCGAGCAAACGCGCCCGATCTGTCCGCATCTGCTCCCTGATGTCCGCAGCCCGGCCCTTGTCCGACGAATCGTTGGACACGGCCGCCCCGCGAGCAGCTGGCGGAAGCCTCCGAACCCGGAGACGCCGCAGCAGAGCCGAGACCCCTCGTCGCGAAGCTCAGTACATGAACACCGTGTCGGAGGGGAACGCGAAGTCGAAGGCGCCCGGCGGGAGGGCCGCGTTCGGCGCGTACGAGGTGACGGCCGCGTCGCGGCTGACGACGCCGCCGAGCGACTCCTCGAGGCGCAGGATCACGCCGTCGCGACGGTCCACGGCGATCCGGATCAGGTAGTCCGGGCGGTCGCCCACGCGCTCGATCGTCCGGGGGTGCGCGCACTCGACCACGATGGCCTCGCGCCCCGCGACGTCGATGGTGCCGGTGACCTCGCAGGCGCCGGTGGCCAGGACGTTCTGGCAGTAGCCGGCCGGGTGGAGGAACAGGTCTGGCAGCGACTCCATCGGGAGCGGCGTCAGGGGCTCGTACACGCGGGAGCGGCCGGGCAGCCCGTCGCTGTCGAGGCCGCGGACCCGGCGGCGCACGGGACGTCGGGTGCCGACTCGCCGGCTCGCAGCGAAGGTGCGAACGGTCTCGCCGTCGCTGATCCAGACCTCGTAGTTGTTGGCGGTCCCGTTGGCCGGCACCGACGTGAGGACCTTGGCCTCGCCGGGGTGGCGCAGCGTGACCTCGCTGACGGTCGTCTCCTCGCCGCGTGCGGTCGTCGCGCGCTCCTCGATGCGCATGCGGAGCGCGGTGAACCGCAGCTCGGCATCGCGCATGAACGTGAACAGGGCCTCGACCGTCGGCAGCTCACCGCTCAGCGCGGTGACCTCGGGGCGGCGGGAGGATGAGCCGGCGGGGACGGGGAGGGCCGCAGCGCGGTCCCAGGCTGAGGCGGACATCCGCGCGATTGTAGCGGCGCGGCCGCCGACGTGGACTGGCGGGCCGCCGCGCGAGATCGGCGGCCCGGGCGGCATCGCGCTTGACGGCTGGTGCGGCACGCAGTCCCATGGCGCGGTGCACCGCCGCCACCGCCTGTCCCTGCTCGCCGCCTCGTGGTTGTTTGCCGGCGTGCTTGCGGGGTGCGGCCCGGGCGGCGTCGACCCCCAGGCCAGCTTCAACGGCGCCACCCTCACCATCGACGCGCGTGACCTGACCTTCGACCCGGTCATCGTGACGATGCCCGCCGGCGTGCCGCTCCGCCTGGTGCTCGACAACCAGGATGCCGGCGTCGAGCACAACCTCCACGTCTTCCAGGGCGCCACCGACTTCGGCACGTCGCCTTCGGTGATCGGGCCGGGCCTGACGGCGATCGAGCTGCCGGCGTTGGCCCCCGGCAGCTACCAGTTCGAGTGCACGCTTCAGCCGGACATGATCGGCACGATCATGGTGGTGGCCGGCGCGACGCCCGGCCCGACGCCCGGTGACGACAGCGCGGCTCCGAGCGACAGCGCGGCTCCGAGCGAAAGCGCCGTCCCGAGCGCGAGCACCGCTGCGGGCGCGACGAAGGCCCCGCGCGCCACGAGGACGCCAGCCGCCGCTCCGATGCCCCGCGGAAGCCCGCGATAACGACCCGTCAGCCGCCGGCCGCCCCGCTCCCCAGCCCGGGCTCGGTCATCTTGGCCGGGTCGAGCAGGTCGTCGAGCCGCTCGGGCGCGATCCCCTTCTCGAGCGCGAGATCGCGGATCGTCCGCCCGGTCCTGAAGCCCTCCTTGGCCATGGCCGCGGCCGCGTCGTAGCCGATCTCGGGGGCGAGCGCCGTCGCCAGCATCAGCCCCTGCTCCACGAGCTTCGGCCCGCGGTCGGTCGCCTTGAGGCCCTCGACCAGCTTGATCCGGAAGTTGCGCGCCGAGGCCGCGAGCAGCGCGATCGACTCGAGCAGCGCCTGCGTCGTCACCGGCAGCATCACGTTGAGCTCGAGGAAGGAGCCCGTCTGGCCGAACGCCACGGTGGCGTCGTTGCCGATGACGCGGGCCACGACCATCGTCAGGCTCTCGACGATGACCGGGTTCACCTTGCCCGGCATGATGGAACTGCCCGGCTGCACCGGGGGGATTTCAATTTCGCCTAGACCCGCCCGCGGGCCGCAACCCATCCAGCGAAGGTCGTTGGCGATCTTGGTCAGGCTGATGGCGATGGTTTTGAGCGCGCCGGAGGCGAACGCCGCCGCGTCCAGCGTGGCCTGCGCC
>JAJYMP010000559.1 GCA_021786915.1 Chloroflexota bacterium | reverse complement strand
GACCGCACGCCCACGCTCGTGTTCGACGAGATCGACGCGGGGATCGGCGCCCGTTCGGCGGACCCGGTCGGGCGCAGCCTGTGGACGCTCGCCCGCACGCACCAGGTCCTGTGCGTGACCCACCTGCCGCAGCTGGCCGCCTACGCGGATGCGCACTACCGCATCGCCAAGCGCGAGCGCGACGGCCGGACGGTGACCGAGATCACGCGCCTCGACCGTGACGGGCGGGTGGGGGAGCTCGCCGCGATGATCGGCGGGGCCGACGGGGGCGAGGCGGCGCGGCACTCGGCGTCCGAGCTGCTCGACCGCGCGGAGGCCTGGTGCGGCACCCGCATGGCCGCGGCGCAGGCCTGAGCGCGGGCCGCCGCTGCGATGACGGGCCCCAGCCTCGACGACGCGATCGCCGGCTACCTCGCCTACCTGCGCGTGGAGCGGGGGCTGGCCGAGGCGAGCCTCACCGCGTATCGCTCGGACCTCGAGGACTTCGCGATGAGCCGCGGGGCCGCGGCGTCCTGGGCGGACGGCCCCGAGACCGCCCAGCGCTACCTCGCGGCGCGGGGACGGCGGGGCCGGTCCGCGGACCCCGGGCTCGCGCCCACGAGCCTGCGCCGGCGCGCCGCCGCGATCCGCGGCTTCTACCGCTTCGCGTTCGGCGACGGGCTGATCGAGCGCGACGTGGCCGCGCACCTGGACCTGCCGCGCCAGCCGCGCCTGCTCCCCGAGACGCTGTCCGTGGCCGAGGTGGAGCGGCTGCTGGAGGCGTCTGGCGGCGAGCCCGCGCACCCCCGGCGCCCCACCGAGCGGGACGGCGTCGGCCTCCGCGACCGGGCGCTCACCGAGCTGCTCTACGCCGCGGGCCTCCGGGTGTCCGAGGCGCTCAACCTCGATGTGGAGCACCTGCAGCTCGACGCCGGCCTGGTGCGGGTTGTGGGCAAGGGCGACAAGGAGCGGATCGTGCCGGTGGGCGAGGTGGCGCTGGGCTGGCTGTCGCGGTATCTCGCCTGGCCGCGGGCGGCGTGGCTTGCGGCGGGCGGGGTGGGGGACGGCCCGGGGTCGCCGGTGTTCGTCACCGCGCAGGGCCGTCGGTTGGCGCGCGCCCGCGCCTGGAGCATCGTCAAGGCGGCGGCCGTCGCCGCGGGTCTCGACGACCGCGTGTCGCCGCACACGCTGCGCCACTCCTTCGCGACCCACCTGCTCGAGGGCGGCGCGGACCTCAGGGTGGTCCAAGAGCTCCTCGGACATGCGACGATATCGACCACGCAGCTCTACACGCACGTGACCGGCGAGCGCATCCGCGAGGTCTACTCGCGGGCCCACCCGCGCGCCTGAGGGAGGTTGACGCCATGGCCTATGTCGATGGGCTGCTCGCCGACGGCGAGCGCGTGATGCGCCGAGCGCGCCAGCACTGGTTCGTGATGGTGTGGGACGCCAAGGAGGCGGTCCTTGCGATCGTGCTCGCGCTCGTGGGCGGGATCCTGCGGCTGTTCGTGGTCACCGGCGACGGCGTGATGCAGACCATGGTCGGGTGGCTCGTCCTGGCCCTGCTCGTAGGCGGCCTCGCGTCGCTCCTCTGGGCCTGGATCGTCTACCGGAGCCGCGAGTTCGTGATCACCAACCGGCGGATCATCCAGAGCCAGGGCGTGATCAACAAACGCGCGTCCGACTCGTCACTCGAGAAGATCAACGATGCGGTCCTCACCGAGTCCATGTTCGGGCGCATGTTCGGCTTCGGCGACCTCGAGGTCCTCACGGCGTCCGAGAGTGGCGTGGAGCGCCTCCGGATGCTGACCGACGCGCGCGAGTTCAAGAAGGCCATGCTTGACGCGAAGCACGAGCTCGAGGTTGACCTGACGCGCCCGACGATGCCGCCGATGCGCGCGGAGGCGTTCGTCCCCCCGCCCGCCCAGGCAGCGCCGGCCAACCCTGAGGCGCCGCACGTCGACAACTCGCGCGAGGTCACCGATGCGGTGGCGCGCCTCGGCGAGCTGCGCGACAAGGGCCTGATCACGCCGGAGGAGTTCGAGGCGAAGAAGCAGGAGCTGCTGGCCCGCCTGTAGGGGTGAAGGCGCCGGAATCCTGGTCAACGACCCCGCCCAGGGGCCGCCTTCCACGCGCTGACGGGCTGTCTGGCGGCGCCCGGGCGCCGCCAGGGTGCAGGCCCGGTAGGATACGCGCGACTCTTCGACCCCCCGTGAGGCCCACGTGTCCATCCAGAACCTGCTCCCGCAGCTGCTTGTCGTCGCCATCCTGTTGCTGATCGCGTTCCCGATTCATGAGGCGGCCCATGCCTGGACGGCCTATCGCCTCGGCGACGCCACGGCGAAGCTGTTCGGGCGCGTCTCGCTCAACCCGATCGTCCACTTCGACCCGCTGGGCGCCCTGATGCTGCTCATCTCGGTGGGGCTGGGCTCAGGGCTGATCATCGGCTGGGCGAAGCCGACCCCCGTGAACACCGCGAACCTGCGCGACCGGCGCAACGGCGAGGTGCTCGTGGCCCTCGCGGGTCCGGCCTCCAACTGGCTGATGGCGATCGCCGGGGCGCTCGTCGTCCGGGCGACCGGGCTCGTCTTCGACGGCAGCCTCGCGAGCCTCGTCGCCTACTACTTCGTGCTGTTCAACGTGGTCCTCGGGATCTTCAACCTGCTCCCGGTGCCGCCCCTCGACGGTTCGGCACTGCTGTTCCGGTTCCTGTCCCCACGCCAGGTCTGGGAGATCCGGCCGATCCTCTCGCAGTACGGCATCTTCATCCTGCTGGGGGTGCTCATCCTCGCCGGGCCGCTCCTCGGCCGGGCCATCAACGATGCAGCAATCGCGCTTCTGGGCTGGTAAGGCGCGCCAGTTCCGTGCGCACCTGCTCGCCCGCGTCACGCCCGATGAGCGCCAGGTGCTGACGGCCTGGACGCGCCCCTCCGAGCTCGCCCTGTTCGACGCCATGCACGTCGCCGACCGCCGCCACGGCCTGGATGTCGTCGCATACCTCCGCCGGGCCGGCGTCACGGACCGCGACGTCCTGGCTGCCGCGCTGCTCCACGACTGCGGCAAGGGGGACGCGGGCTGGCCGCCGCGCGTGGCCTGGTCGCTGGGCGAGGCATTCGGGCCGTGGGTGTGGGCGATGGCCGGTCGACTCCCGGGCTGGGGCGCCGCCATGGCCCGGCTGCGCGACCACGCTGAGCTCTCTGCCGACGCCGTCGCAGCCGCCGGCCTCCCGCCCCGCGCCTTCAAGCTCGTGCGGGAGCAGGCCGCCCCTTCGGATCCCGAGTTCGGGCGTGTCTTCCAGGCCGCCGACGAGGCCTGCTGATGACCATCGTCACGCCACCCGCTGTCGCGTTCGGGGAGGGGCGCCGGCCCGAGGCCGCCACCCGGGTCACGATGGCCGCGTTCGACGGGCCGCTGGCCCTGCTCCTGGCCCTGATCGAGGCGCGCCAGCTCGACGTGCTCACGGTGCCGCTGGGCGCCCTGGCCGAGGCGTACCTCGACGCCCTCGCCTCGCTCGACGCGGACCGCATGGGCAACGTCTCGTCCTTCATCGCGATCGCCAGCCAGCTGATCCTGATCAAGTCGCGGGCGCTGCTGCCGCGGCGCGTGGTGGAGGGCGCGGTCCCGCTGCCGGACGAGGGCCCGGACCCCGAGGCCGAGCTGCGCGCCCGGCTGATCCTGTTCCGGGCGTTCCGCGACGCGGGCCGCCGGCTGCTCGACGATGCCCAGGCCACCCTCGGCCTATACCACCGCGAGCCTGCGGTGACGCGCGCCGCCGGCCTTGCCGGCTCCCGCCCTGCCGTGACGAAGCCGATGCCGGTGTCGCGGCTGACCGACGCGCTCGCGGCGCTGGTCACCGTCGTGCCGCTGCCGCCGCCACCGCCCGAGACCATCCGGCGCATGGTGACGCTCACGGCCCGCGCCCAGATCATCCGCCGGGCGCTCGCCACCGCCGACGTCGTGGTGCTCCAGGAGCTGCTCCGGGGCGTACGCGACCGCGTGGTGGTGGCGGTCACGTTCCTCGCCATGCTGGAGCTGATGAAACGGCGCGAGATCGTGGTCGAGCAGAAGGAGCCGTGGGGCCCGATCGTGGCCCGACGCACCACGCCCGAGGAGCGGATCGCGGCCGGGCTCTCCCCGGAGGCGGACGAGGCGCCGCTCGACGAGACGCTGGAGGACTTCTCGTGACCGAGCAGGAGGCGCGGCCCGCCGAGGACGAGGGGCCCGGGGCTGCCGACGCCGTGACCGCCGACGAGGCGCCCCCCGTCGGCGAGCTCACCGAGGCCCAGCTCGAGGCGCTCCTGTTCGTGGCCGAGAAGCCCCTCAACCGGCGCGAGATCGCGACGCTCGCCGGTGTCGACAGGGCCACGGTGGACGAGCGCCTGGGCGACCTCGAGGTGTCGCTTGCAGGGCGCGGCATCCGGCTCCTCGTCGTCGGGGAGCGCGTTGAGCTGGCGACGGCCCCGGAGGCCGGCGCCCTGATCGCCCGGTACATGGGCGTCGACGCCGTGCGCCTGTCGCCGGCAGCCCTCGAGACGCTGGCGATCATCGCGTATCGCCAGCCTGTCACCCGCGCGGCCATCGAACGGATCCGCGGCGTGGACTCGGACTACTCGGTTCGGGCGCTCCTGCACCGCCGGCTCATCACCGAGCAGGGCCGCTCCGAGGCGCCCGGCCGGCCCATCCTGTACGGCACCGGCTTCGAGTTCCTCGAGCGCTTCGGGCTGACCTCGCTCGACGACCTGCCGCCGCTCGACCTCGAGGTCGCCGCGCGACTCGTGGACGGCGACGCGGCCGAGCCGTCGAGCGCCCGGGCAGCCGCCCGTGACGAGGACGCGCTGGCCTCGCCAGACGTTGACGCCTGACGTCATGCCCCCCGAGCGGATCTCCAAGGTCCTCGCCGCGGCAGGCGTCGCCTCTCGACGCGCGGCCGACGAGCTGGTGGCCGCTGGTCGCGTGACGGTCGATGGGCGTCCGGCCGTGCTCGGCGAGCGCATCGACCCCGCCGTCCAGCAGCTTGCCGTCGACGGCCGACCGGTCGGCGCGCCCGAGCGCCAGCCCGTGTACCTCGCGCTCCACAAACCCGCGGGCGTGACCTCGACCGTCCACGACCGCCACGCCGCGCACACCGTCATCGACCTCGTCCCGCGGGACCTCGCCCTCACCGCCCGCCTCTACCCGGTGGGCCGCCTCGACCAGGACAGCGAGGGCCTGATCCTGCTGACCAACGACGGCGACTGGGCGGAGCGCGTCCTCCACCCCCGCTACGGGGTCGAGCGCGAGTACGCGGTGGGGTTGTCGCGGATGCTCACCCGAGAACAGGCGGAGGCGCTCGAGGCGGGCGTGGAGCTCGAGGAGGGGATCGCGACGGTCGCGGGGCTGCGCGGCCAGACCAAGACCGAGGACCGCCGGCTGGCCGAGCTGATCTCGCCGCCGTCGCCCGACCTCGTCTGGGTCCGCGTCACGATCCACCAGGGCTGGAAGCGCCAGCTGCGGCGGATGTTCGGGCAGGTGGGGGCGCCCGTCCGGCGACTCGTGCGCGTCCGGATCGGCACGCTGCGGCTGGACCCGCTGGCCACGGGCGACATCCGGGCGCTCACGCCGGCCGAGACGCGGCGGCTCGCGGGAAGGCGCGGCTGATCGCAGTCGGCCGCCGTCGGGCGCTCGCCGGGTCCGCCGGCCCGGCCGCACGCGGGGTCGCCGTGTCGGGCCGCCGTGCGCCCCGCGACCCGGCCGCCGGGTATCCTCGGGGGCGATGACCGCGCCCGCCACCGTCAACACCCGGATCGTCGTCGCCCTCGACGGCCCCGCCTCGAGCGGGAAGAGTTCGGTCGGGGCGGCCGTGGCGCAGCGGCTGGGGCTGCGGTTCCTCGACACCGGGCTCATCTACCGGGCGCTGACGGCGCTGGCCATCGAGGCCGGGGTCGCGACCGACGACCAGCCCGGCCTCATCGCGCTGATCCCGCGCTTCGAGCTGCGCGACGACGGGACCGGGCGCCTCACGCAGGTGCGGATCGACGGCCGCGACGCCACGCACGAGGTGCGGTCCCACGAGGTGGACGCGAACGTCTCGGCACTGGCGCGCCAGCCCGACGTCCGCGCCGCGCTGCTCGCCTACCAGCACCGGCTGGCCGAGCCCGGCGGGATCCTCATGGCCGGGCGCGACATCGGGACCGTCGTGCTCCCCCGCGCCGACCTCAAGGTGTACCTCGACGCGTCGGTCGAGGAACGCGCGATGCGCCGGATCCGGGAGCGCGGGCTCGATCCGTCGGGCGAGGAGGCCGAGGCGGTCCGCGACCAGCTGCGGGCCCGCGACGCGGTGGATCGCGGCCGCGAGGTGGCGCCGCTGCGGGCAGCCGACGACGCGGTGGTGGTCACGACCGACAGGATGGACTTCGACGAGGTGGTGGACCTGGTCGCGCGGCTGGTGACGGCGGCGGAGGCCGCGAAGCCCATGCTCGACGCGGGCTCGGCCGACACGGCGACGCGGAAGGACGACGGAACTGGCCCGCAGCCGACGGTCGACCCGGCCGACGCCAAGGCCGGCGCCGACGCATCGGCCCACGGCTCCCCGCTGGCCAGCACCGCCCCGCTCCGGACCGCCCACGCCGCCGACGCGCCGGCCGAGCCCGGGAAGCGGAACCGCCTCCTCGACGTCGCCATGCGCCTCGACAACGACCAGACGATGCTCGTTCGGATCGTCGCCCGCGTCACGTGGTGGATGGCGCGCACCGTCGCCAGCGTGCAGATCGAGGGGCTCGAGCGCATCCCCCGGCAGGGTGCCGTGATCCTGGCCCTGAACCACGCATCGAACCTCGACGCCTTCGTCGCCGGGGGGCAGATCAGCGACGCCCTCCGGACTCGGCGCATCCACTGGCTCGGCAAGCGCGAGCTGTTCGACTGGCCGCTCTTCGGCTGGATCTGCGCCCACGGCGGCGTCCACCCCGTCAACCGCGGGACCGCGGACGTCGAGGCCTACCGCCTCGCGACGCGCATCCTCGAGCGCGGGTACGTCCTGTGGGTCTTCCCGGAGGGCACGCGCAGTCCGACCGGTGCACTCCAGGAGGCCAAGGACGGGGTGGCGCAGCTCGCGCTCCGGACCGGGGCCCGGGTCGTGCCCATCGGCATCAACGGCAGCGACCTGGTCTGGCCGAAGGGCCGCAAGCTCCCGCTGCCGTTCCCGCGTCGCCGGATCCGAGTGCGCGTCGGCGAGCCGTTCCTGGCCGCCGACGTGCTGCCCCCGACGGCCGACCGCCGCGCCGCCAAGACCGCGGTCACGACCGCGATCATGGGCCGGATCGCCGAGCTCCTCGAGCGGCGCCAGCGCGGCGTCTACGCGTCAGCCGTGCGCCAGCCGATGGGCGACGAGGCAGCCCCGGACCCCGCCTGACGGCCTGCCGGTCGCGGCGCGATCGCCCCACCTGTGCGACCATCAGCGCGGTATGGGAATGGTCCAGGAGGTTCGAATCGCCCGCCGCACCGGGTTCTGCTACGGCGTTCGCGAGGCGATCGACAAGGCGAAGGTGTCGGCGGCCGCCGGCAAGCAGACGAGCACCCTCGGGCAGGTCGTCCACAACGAGGGCGTCATCCGCCAGCTTCAGGAGGCTGGCGTCCGCTCGGTGGACTCGCTGGACGACGTCAATGGCGGCGCGGCGGTGGTCATCCGCGCCCACGGCGTCAAGCCCGAGGTGTTCGAGCGGGCGGAGTCGCGCGGCCTCGAGGTCATCGACGGCACCTGCACCTGGGTGATCCAGGAGCAGCGCCAGCTCCAGGAGCTCGTCGACGAGGGCTACACCATCGTCCTGCTGGGCACGCCCAAGCACCCCGAGGTGGTCGGCCTGCTCGGCTTCGCCCCCGACGCGATCGTCGTGGACGAGGAGGAGGACTGGGTCCGCATCCCGAGCCGCAAGCGCATGGCGCTGATCACGCAGTCCACGCAGCCGCCATGGAAGTTCGAGAAGCTGGCCGCGTTCATGGTGGCCAAGGCCCACGAGCTCAAGATCGTCAACACGGTCTGCCCGGTCACCATCCGCCGGCAGGAGGACACGCTCGAGACGGCCCGGGGCGTGGACCTGATGGTCGTCGTCGGGGGGCGGCACTCGGCCAACACCAAGGAGCTGACGCGCCTGTGCTCGATCGTGGGCACGCCGGCGCTCCAGATCGAGAACGCGCTCGACCTCACCGACCCCGCGGCGTTCGCCCACGCTCGGATCGTGGGCGTGACGGGCGGAACGTCGACGCCGCTCGAGGACCTCCGCGCGGTCGCCGAGCACATCCTCCGGCTCGGGGGCACGTCCGAGATC
>JAJYMP010000321.1 GCA_021786915.1 Chloroflexota bacterium | reverse complement strand
TCGCGACTGTGGCGAGATCGTGGACATTCGTGTTCAAGGCGCTGCTCGACTTCGTTGCGCTGCATGGGGTTGGCGGGGCGCGGGACGCGTCCCGTGACGGCCGACCCTGGTCGACGCTAGCGACGGCCCGGCCGCGGGCCGATTGCGCGTTGCGGAACAGGGGTGTGGGCTACCTTGCAACCCGCCATCCGGTCGCCTCGCGCGCGGCGGCTGGCTGCAACCGGCCTGCAAGGCGAGCGTGGTGGCGGGGAGCGGGGGTATGACGCGCTCTGCCGAGAATGGAGGCAGGTGGTCATGCCGGTCCCGTGGTGATCCGCGGGCTGTTGCGGTGACACACCACCACGATCACCGGCCGAGCGAGCGCACCAGAGCCGCCCGGCGCCGGCGCTCCGGACGGCCACCGCGCTGGCTCACGCCGTCGGTGTTCCGGCCGCGGCACGGAGGTGATCGCATGACCGGCAACGAAGAGCGCACGTTCGTGGAGCGCCACTACGGGGAGCCGCCCACCGCGGACGACGAATCCGTCGTCGCGTCCGGCACCGTTGTCACAACCGGCCCGACGGCGACCGAGATGCTCCGCCGCGGGGCGATCGTCTGCTTCGGCGTGATCCAGCTCGTGATCGCCTTGCGGGTGCTGCTGCTCCTCGTCGGCGCCCGCGAGGCCGCCCCTGCGGTGGCGTGGATCATGAACGTCAGCGGAGCGCTGATCTCGCCGTTCGAGGGCATCCTGCGACACAGCACCATGGCTCTGAGCGGGTCCGTCCTCGACCTGACGGCGGTCGTGGCGTTCGTCGGCTGGACGCTCGTCGAGGCCGTCGTGCTCACGATCCTCGGCGTCCTCGGCGGCGGAGCGTAGGGGCCGGCGGCCCGGGAGCGAACCCGCCAAGCTGGCGTGGTGCGCCTGGACAGCGTGGGCGCTGCGCCAGAACGGTGCCTGTCTGCACCGACCCCGGAACGCCCGGGCAGGCAGGGCGCCTATGATCCGCGGACCGTTGGCGCCCGAAGGGACGCGCGTGCGCTACCAGGGAGCCGATGTCCGACCATCTCGATCCAACCAGTGTTTCGCCGCTCGACCAGAGACTCCTCCTCGAGCTCGAGCCCGAGGCGGGACGCCTCCTCGACCGACACCTCAAGGTCGCGGCGGAGTGGTTCCCGCACGACTACATCCCCTACCGCCTCGGTCGGGACTTCGACGCCGAGCCGTGGACGCCCGACCAGCCGCGGCTGACGGGAGTGGCCCAGACCGCGTTCGAGATCAACCTGCTCACCGAGGACAACCTGCCGAGCTACCACCGGCTGATCCACGGCATGTTCGGGCGGGGTGACGGCGCATGGCTCACGTGGGTGGGCCGGTGGACGGCCGAGGAGGGGCGCCACGCGATCGTCCTGCGCGACTACCTGACGGTGACGCGCAACATCGATCCCGTTCGCATTGAGCGCGGGCGGATGAAACAACTCGAGCGTGGCTACGACAGGGCCTCGCCCGACACCCTGCACGGCCTGGCCTACGTGGCATTCCAGGAGCTCGCGACCCGGATCTCGCACCGCAACACGGGCCGGTACTCGGCTGACCCGGTCGCCGACCGGATCATGGTCCGGATCGCGGCCGACGAGAACCTGCACATGGTGTTCTACCGGGACATCCTCAAGGCGGCACTCGAGATCGAGCCGTCGGCAGCCGTCCGGGCGATCGTGGACGAGGTCCTGCGCTTCCAGATGCCCGGTGCCGGAATTCCGAACTTCCTGCGCAAGGCCGCCGACATCGCGAGGGCGGGGATCTACGACCTGCGGGTCCACCGCGACGAGGTGCTCCTCCCGATCCTTCGCTTCTGGGGGGTCTTCGAGCGCTCGGGACTCGATGCCCCTGCCGAGGAGGCCCGCCTTCGGCTGGCGGAACACCTCGACAGGCTGGACGCTGCCGCGAAGCGGTTCGAGGAGAAGGTCACCTCCTCGCCACGGGTCCCCAGGAAGTCCTCGACAGGGTAGGCGTCTGCGAGCCGCGCCAGCGCTCCATGCGCCCTCGCACCGCCGCCGGTGGAAGAGGCGCTGTCCCTGGTTCGGCCAAGCGCGCGGCCACCCGCGTCGACGGCGCTTCGTGCTGACCTCGGTCCCGGTTGGGGCGACTCGGCAGCTGCGCCGGGTGCAGTCCGAATGGTCCCCGGCGTGCCACGCCCAGGGATACCATCAGCCGCGATGCTCGAAGTCAGCTCCGCAACAGCGGAACCGCTGATCCGGGTCGGGGAGCTGACCAAGCGGTTTCCGGGGGTCGTCGCGCTCGACGCGCTCACGCTTGAGATTCCGGCCGGGATCGTCGGCTTGGTGGGTGCGAACGGCGCCGGCAAGAGCACGTTCCTCAAGATCCTGCTCGGCCTGCTGGCGCCCACGAGTGGCCGCGCGGAGGTCATGGGCTACGTCCCCTGGACGAAGGGCACGGAGCTTCGCCGGTACGTCGGCTACATGCCCGAGCACCCGGCGCTGCCGCCCGACGTGAGCGCCACCGAGTTCGTCGCCCAGGCCGGCCAGCTGTCGGGCCTCCCCGCCAAGGCCGCCCGCGAGCGGACCGCGGATGTGCTCCGCCACGTGGGGCTGGCGGAGGAGCGCTACCGCCCGATCGGCGGCTACTCGACCGGGATGCGCCAGCGCGTCCAGCTCGCGCAGGCCATCGTCCACGATCCGCGGCTCCTCCTCCTCGATGAGCCGACCAACGGCCTCGACCCGGCCGGCCGGGAGGAGATGCTCGGGCTCATCCGCCGGACCGGGACCGAGTTCGGGATCGCGATCGTGCTCGCCAGCCACCTGCTGGGCGAGATCGAGGAGGTCTGCGACCACCTCGTGGCGATCGACTCCGGGCGCCTGCTCCGGGCGGCGCCGATGACCGAGTTCACCGCCGAGACCGGGATCCTGACCGTCGAGGTGGAGGAGGGCCGCGAGGCGTTCGCCGCCGGCCTGGCGGCCCGCGGCCTGCGACTCCTCGAGGGGTCCGGCGCGGCCGAGCGGACCGTCCGCATCGCCCTCGACGGCGGCGCGCCGTTCGACGCGGTCCGCGACGTGGCGGCCGATCTCGGCCTGCCCCTGGTCCGCGTCGAGCAGGGCCGCCATTCGCTCGAGGACCTGTTCCGCGACGACGTCACGGCCGGGGCGAAGTCGGACACACCCGCCAGCACGTCCGCGGGCGCCGTCCACGGGGGGACGTCATGACTGCCGGAGGCGATCGGGTGACCGCCGGCCCGGGGCCCGCCGGCAGCATCTACGACATCGGCTATCGCGGCTACGACGGCCCGCGGCTGGGTCGACGGCACGCGTTCGCGACGCTCTTCGTCGGGGCGCTGCGGGCCACCTTCGGGCTCGGGCGGCCGGGCCGCGCGAAGATCGTGCCGGCCTTCTGCCAGGCGCTCCCGGCGATCATCGCCATTGTGTTCGTGGCCCTCAACGCGTTCGCGGCCCGCTTCGGCGTCCAGGACATCGGGGCGATCCCGGGCCACGCGGAGATGGCGGGCGCGGTCGGCGCGTTCGCGACGATCCTGGTCGCGGTCCAGGCGCCCGAGCTCCTCGGACGCGACGTCCGCTACCGGGTCCTGAGCCTCTACTTCTCCCGGGCGCTGCTGCGGGTGGACTACGCGCTCGCCAAGCTCGGGGCGCTGTCCCTCGCGGTCGTCATCCTGATGCTGGTCCCCCACGTCATCCTGACGGTCGGGGCGGTCCTGCTCACGACCGACATCGCGGGGGCCATGGGACGCGAGGCCGGCAAGTGGCCGGCCATCCTGGGCTCGGTCGTGCTGACGGGCGTGGCGACGGCCGCCGTCGCCCTGGTCGTCGCCGCCTACATCGCCCGCCGCGCCTACGCGACGGTGACGATCTTCGGGCTGTTCCTCGTGCCGGGGATCATCGTCGCGGTCATCATCGCGCTCGACCTGGGGCCGGCCTCGCACTGGGTCGTCCTCCTCGACCTGGGCACGGTCCTCGACGCCGCCAACGCGTGGTTCTTCGGGATCTCCCCGTCGGCGGGCGTGTGGCCGGAGACCGGCCTGCCCGTCGTGCTCGGCGTCATCGCCTCGCTCGTGATCGCGGTCGGGGTGAGCGCGATCCTGGTCCAGCGCTACCGGACCATCACGGCATGAGCGCCAGCAGCCAGGCGCCGCTCTGGGGGCCCGGGTCGGCCACCCCGGGATTCCCGGCGCGCGCGCCGCGCGTGCCCACCCCCGGCGCGGCCGTCGAGCTCCTGAGCGCCTCGCGGTGGTACGGCAACGTGGTGGCCGTCAACGACATCTCGTTCGTCCTCGCCGGGGGCGTGACGGGCCTGCTCGGGCCGAACGGGGCAGGCAAGTCCACGATCCTCCACATGCTCGCCGGCCTGCTCCAGCCCTCCGACGGCGTCGTCAACATCCACGGCGCCCCGAGCTGGCGAAACCCGGCGGTCTACCGCAACGTGGGCCTGGTCCCGGAGAGGGAGTCGGTCCACTCGTTCCTGACCGGCTTCGAGTTCGCCCAGCTCAACGCCCGGCTCCAGCGGCTGCCCGACCCCGACGGCGCTGCCCGGCGCGCCATTGCGATGGTGGGCCTGACCGACGCCGCGGACCGCGCCGGGGGGACGTACTCCAAGGGCATGCGCCAGCGGGCGAAGATCGCGGGCGCCCTGGTCCACGACCCGTCCATCCTGCTGCTCGACGAGCCGTTCAACGGGATGGACCCCCGCCAGCGCCTGCAGATGATGGAGCTGCTCGGGCGGATGGCGGACGCCGGGCGGGTCATCCTGTTCAGCTCGCACATCCTCGAAGAGGTCGAGCGGCTCGCCCAGAACGTGCTCGTCATCGTCAGCGGGCGGCTCGCCGCGTCGGGCGACTTCCGGGAGATCCGGCGGCTCATGACCGACCGGCCCCACACGTTCACGCTGCGCTCGTCGGACGACCGGCGCCTCGCCGCCGCGCTCGTGGGGCACCCGTCCGTCTTCGGCGTCCAGCTCGACGGCGGGCGGCTCGCGGTCCGGACCTCGGACTATGCCGGGTTCGCCCGCGCCCTCCCGGTGATCGCCCGGGCGGGCGCGGTCACCATCCTCGAGCTCCGCCCCAGCGACGAGGACCTCGAGAGCGTGTTCGGCTACCTGGTGCAACGATGAGCCTTCAGCCGGGAGGGGGACCCGTGACAGGGGCCCCGCTGTCGGGACGCGCCCCGGCCCTGCCGCCGGCGCCCCCGCCGGCCGCGGCGAGCGGCCACCGCTCGGTCATCCTGACGATCGCTGCCCTGACGGCGCGCAACCTCCTGGGCCGGCG
Source organism: Chloroflexota bacterium (assembly GCA_021786915.1). The sequence continues at coordinate 3,042 of JAJYMP010000321.1, read as the reverse complement.
GCGCAGCCTGCTCCTCGCGCTCCTCGCGCTGCTGCCGGTGGCGATCGCGCTGCTCGTCCGGCTGTCCGGGCGCGCCGGCATCGACGAGGACGCCGTGGCGACCGCGGTCATGGACCGGCTCATCGTCACCACGCTGCTCCCGATCGTCGGCCTCGTCTTCGGGACCGCCGTCCTCGGCGCTGAGCTGGAGGACGGGACGGCCATCTTCCTGCTCGTCAAGCCGATCGCCCGCTGGCGGATCGTGGCAGCCAAGCTGATCGTCGCCGTCGGGCTGTCGATCCTGTTCGTGGTGCCCGCCGCGTTCACCGCCGGCGCCATCCTCGAGGTGGGCAGGCCGGGCTGGTCCGGGGCCATCGGGGCGGCCGTCGGGACCGCGGTCGGCGCGAGCGTCTACGCGACCGTGTTCTTCGCCCTCAGCCTCGTCACCGGGCGCGCGCTCGCGTTCGGCCTCATCTACGTCCTCGTCTGGGAGGGGGTCCTGGCCGGGCTGCTGGCAGGCATCCGCGCCCTCAGCATCCGGCAGTACACGCTCGGGATCACGGGCGCCATCACCCACCCCGGCGTCACGAACCCAGACCTGCTGGACCTCCCGACCGCGCTCATCCTCTCCGGCGCCGCGATCGCCATCGCCGCGGCGATCGCGGTGCGCCGCCTGACCTCGCTCCAGATCGGCCAGGCGGACGACTGACGGCGCCCTCGGGGCGCATCCGTTGGGGAGGGGGCGCGACCGGACGGGCAGATTGCGCCGGCGGCGGTCCGCGGCTAGAATCGCGTCCTCCCGAGCGGGAGTAACTCAGCTGGCAGAGTGTCTGCTTCCCAAGCAGAATGTCGCGGGTTCGAATCCCGTCTCCCGCTCCAACCCCCATTTTGTGCTCACGGCGACACCCTGCCTGGTGAATCGCGCCCAGTAGGGCTTGTGCATAGCGCTCCCAGACACGATAATTATCGACGTCTGGAGGAGCGTCATGGCGACCATCACCCGCCTCAAGAGCCCGGCTTCGCAGCCCTCGTTCACCTCCCTGCCCGTCCTCGCGGAGTCGTTCCGGCTCTCGCTCGAGGCTCAGAACAAGAGCCCCAGGACCGTCCAGACGTACCTCGAGGCGATCGCGCGGCTGGATTCCTTCCTCGTCCGCAGCGGACTGCCCCACGACGTGACCGCCCTCCAGCGGGCGCACCTCGAGGCCTTCGTGAAGGACCTCCTCGACACCCAGAGCCCAGCCACCGCCTCCAACCGCTACCGCGCCCTGCAGTCCTTCTTCCGCTGGGCCGTCGAGGAGGAGGAGATCGAGCGCAGCCCGATGGAGCGCATGAAGCCGCCACGGGTGCCGGTGACCCCCGTCCCGGTGCTCAGGGAGGACGAGCTGGCTGCCCTGTTCAAGGCGTGCGAGGGGACGGCGTTCGCCGACTACCGCGATATGGCGGTCGTGCGGCTGCTGCTGGCGGCCGGCCTGCGGCGCGCCGAGCTCGGCGGGATCGCGCTCGCCGACCTCGACCTCAAGCGCCGCTCGGTCCGGGTGACCGGCAAGGGCGGCCGCGTGCGCGAGGTGCCGTTCGGCGTCAAGGCGGCCCAGGCGCTCGATCGCTACCTGCGCAAGGCGCGCTCGCGCCACCCGCTGGCCCGCGACACCGACGCCCTGTGGCTGGGCCACGCCGGGCGGATGACCGACAACGGCATCTACGAGGCGATCGAGCGGCGGGCGAAGAAGGCCGGGCTCGAGGGCGTCCACCCGCACCAGTTCCGCCACACCTGGGCGCACCTGCTGAGCGCGGAGGGGATGCAGGAGACCCAGCTCATGCACCTGGCCGGCTGGTCGAGCACCCAGATGGCCCAGCGCTACGGCGCGTCGGCGCTCGGCGAGCGCGCGAGGGCGACCTACCGGCGGATGAGCCCGGGCGACAAGCTGTAGCGACCCGGGACAGGTGAAGGCGCGGAGATGATCCGCGCGACCACGCAGCGCTTGCCGCCGAGGACATCCACCTCGCAGACGCCGTCACCTTGGTGCTGATGAATGCCGCGAGGGCCGTCGGGCGCCGACGAGCGGGCGCGCAGCGCTTGCTGGAGCGCAGGCCCAGGGCGATTGGATCCGACGCCTAGACGCCGCGACTGAGATAGCCGAAATCGAGCGGGACGGTAGCCCGGTACGTCCGTGCCGAGAGCGTGTCGTACGTCTCGTACTGGTTGCCAAGAAGATCGATCCCGACCTCCGCGGCGCGTGGTTGAGTCCTGCCCCACCAGCGGTCCCACGGGATGCGATCCGCCGGTGACAGCGGCTTCTCGTTCGTGACCACGAGCAGACTGGCTCTGTCGACGGTGAGACGCGAAGGCGCAACCGCGATGCGCAGTTCATCGACCATGGCCCCGGCCTTCAGTCCGCCACCTCGACGCAGCCAATTGGCGAGCGGGCGAACGATCGTGTCCATCACCGGAGTCGCCAGCGCTGGCCGGTCCCGTTTGGCCGCGAGGCGGTCCGCGAGGATCTCGTAGCCGTCCTCGCCGGAGAACGAGTCGATCGGCGTACGACCCACGAGCCAGCCCTTCTCAATTGGGATCTCGATTCGCAGGTCGGCGACCCATGATCCTTCGGGCAGGCCAGGGGGTTCGAGGAGTACAAGATGGCTTCGCCGGTGGCTTTCCAGGAGCTCTCGCTCCTCGTCGGAGACATCGATCAGCCTGTAGACCGGCACGACTCCGATCCAGGGGTGGTCGGGACGACCCTCCTCCGCGATGTCGCAGGTTTGGGTCGTGATCAACCCGTACGGGGGACGATCTTCGTCCGCCAGCTCGAGCAGATCCTCTCCGACGGCAACGCCGGCGCCTCGTGTGAGGTCCCAGATCCCATGGGCCGTCGACGCGGCGTAGAAGACCGGCGGCTGCTCGACCAGATCACCCTGCTTGAAGCGCGCGAGCGCTTCAATGCGGATTTCAGGGGTTTTGGCCACCCTGTTTCGCGCGAATTGGACACCCCGTTTCGCCGGAAACGGCCACCCTGTTTCACGGGTAATGGCCACCCCCTCGGATAGGTCGTCGGCAGCAGCGCCGGC
>JAJYMP010000149.1 GCA_021786915.1 Chloroflexota bacterium | reverse complement strand
GAGCAGCTCCAGCGCAACCGCGACGCCCGACGGGCCGCCGCCCGCGAGGTGGACCCCGACGCCGACGAGGCGACCGTCATCGAGCGCCTCAAGTCGAACCACCCGGACACGTTCGAGGACGCGCTCGAGGGCTACCGGGACGCGATGCGCCGGGCCCGCGCCCATCTCATCGAGCACGACCTGGTCACCGTCCCGGACGACGAGGTGATCGAGGTCATCCCGACGCCCGAGTACCTGCGCAGCGTCATGCCGTTCGCCGCGTATTTCCAGCCCGCCCGCTTCGACGCCGACCAGCGCGGCCTGTACGTGGTCACGCCGGCCGTGGACAACGACCCCAACGCGATGCGCGAGCACTACTGGGAGTCGATCTCCAACACGAGCGTCCACGAGGCGTACCCGGGGCACCACCTCCAGCTCCACGCGGCGAACCAGCACCCGAGCGTGACCCGGATGCTCACCGACGCCCCCGAGTTCGTCGAGGGCTGGGGGATGTACTCCGAGCAGATGATGCGCGAGGAGGGCTTCGACGCCGGCGCCGCCTTCCGGACCGCGATGTACACCGACGCGATCTGGCGCGCCTGCCGGATCATCCTGGACATCCGGATGCACCGGGGCGAGCTGACGGAGGACGAGGCGACCGACTTCATGGTCGAGCACACCTCCTTCGAGACGGCCAACGCCCGGGCCGAGGTCCGCCGCTACACCTACACGCCCGGCTACCAGCTGAGCTACCTGCTGGGCAAGGTGCTGATCCTCGGGCTGCGCGAGGAGGAGCGCCGGCGCCTCGGCCCGGTCTTCTCGCTCAAGGCCTTCCACGACACGCTGCTAGGCAACGGGTCGCTGCCCATCAGCTTCCACCGGCGGCTGCTCCGCGGCGAGGGGTAGCGCGGATGGAGCTCTACCCCGCGATCGACGTCGTGGGCGGGCGGTCGCGACTGGTGTACTGGCCGGGCGCGTCGGCCGGGATCGGGTCGCCAACCGACCGGCCGGACCGGATCGCCGAGCAGCTGGTGGGGCAGGGCGCCCGGCTGATCCACCTGGTGGACTTCGACGGGGCGCGGCGCGCGCAGCCGGCGAACCTCGAGGCGGTGGGGGCCGTGGCCTCGCGCGTGGCCGTGCCGCTCCAGGTGGCCGGCGGCCTCGAGGAGCCCGCCCACGTGCGGCTCGCGTTCGCGGCCGGCGCCACGCGCGTGGTGCTGTCCGCGGCCATCGTCGAGCGCCCCGAGGCGCTGCGGGAGTGCGTGGAGGTGGCGGGCGACTGGCTGGCCGTGGGGCTCGACCCGCGGCCCGACCGGCTGGCGGCGTTCCCGTGGCGGCGACCGGTCCCGCCCATGCTGGCTGCGCTGGTCGATGAGCTGGCCGCAGCGGGCGTCCACCGGATCGTGCTCAGCCACGGCGGCTCGGCCCCGGACGCTGGGCTCCTGGCATCGCTGGTTCGCCGCGGCGACCTCGACGTGCTCGTGGCGGGCGGGGCCGCGGACCTCGACGGCATCCGCCGGCTCCGCGATGCCGGCGTGGGCGGCCTGATCCTGGGGGAGCCGCTCCTCACCGGGGCGATCGAGCTGCCGCGCGCCCTCGAGGCGGCCGGGTCGACCGGCGGCTGACAAGGCCCGGATCCGGGGATCGCGCTAGGATCGGCTCCCACCGCCCGGGCCGACTGCGCGCCCGACGGACCAACCCCCCAGACACCAGGACCGATCCACTTGATGCGCCTCCACCGAACGGCCGCCCTGCTCGCGGCCGCCGTGCTCGTCGCCGCATGCACGGGCGGCACCGCCACGTCCCCCAGCCCGTCAGCCGCGGCCTCCGCGACGACACCGGCCTCCACGGCCGCCAGCTCCGCGCCCGGGGCATCAGCGGGCGCGCCCGACCTCTCGAGCTGCCCCGTCAGCCAGCCGCCGGCCATGGCGGCCTCCGACGCGAAGCTCGTCACCATCAAGACCTCGAAGGGCACCATTGTCATCAAGGTCGAGGGCGCCCTGTCGCCCATCGCCGCCGGTAACTTCGTCGCCCTCGCGCAGTGCGGCTACTACACCGGCGTCGTGTTCCACCGGCTGGTCCCAGGCTTCGTGATCCAGGGCGGCGACGGCACCTTCGGCCGCGAGCCCAACCTGGACATGACGAACATCGGGACCGGCGGGCCGGCGTACACGATCCAGGACGAGCCGGTCACGAGCGCGTACACGCGCGGAGCGGTGGCGATGGCCAAGACGCAGGCGCCCAACAGCGCGAACTCGCAGTTCTTCATCGTCCTCGCCAACATCAGCCTGTCGCCCACCTACCAGATCTTCGGCCACGTCACGTCCGGCATGGACGTGGTGGACGCCATCGCGGCCATGCCCAACTCGGGCGGCGACGCCAACACGGCCGTCAACCCCGTCGCCATGGACTCGGTCACCGTCAGCAACCCCTAGCCAGCGCTCTCGCCATCCCGGCCAGCCGCGCGCCAAAGGAGAACCGCATGACCCGCGCCGTCATCGCCACCGAACTCGGCGACATCGAGGTGGACCTGTTCACCGAGAGCGCCCCGAAGGCGTCCGCGAACTTCGTCAAGCTCGCCAAGGACGGCTTCTACGACGATGTCGTCTTCCACCGCGTCATCCCGGGCTTCGTGATCCAGGGCGGCGACGGCCAGTTCGGCAAGAAGGCGGCGCTCGACAACGGGCGGGTCGGCACGGGCGGCCCGGGCTACCGCTTCGAGGACGAGCCGGTGAAGGGCGACTACATCAAGGGCGCCCTGGCGATGGCCAACGCCGGCCCCGACACCAACGGCTCGCAGTTCTTCATCTGCAGCGCCGACCTGACTGGCCGGCTGCCGAAGAACTACACGCTGTTCGGCCAGGTGACCAAGGGCCTCGACATCGTCGACCAGATCGTGGCGGCGCCGCGCAACGCCCGGGACCTGCCGGAGGACCCGGTCGCGATGACCTCCGTGACGATCCAGGACGAGCCCTGACCGCGGCTCGCGGCGGCTCGCGGGCGTCCTCGTCGGGCACGGCCGACCAGGCGTGGCCGGCCCAAGTCGAAAACGTTGCGAGTGGGTATCGGTTAAGGCTTTTTTACCGAAGGGAACACTAAATCCCTTCCCTAATCCAAAGTAGATCGCTAGGATATGGATCGCTGTCAGTCAGCGAGCGCTGCCCCAGCATCGTGATCATGGGTAGGTTGGGTTAGGGTAGTCGGTTAAGCCGACGCGATAGATGATCACGGAGCGTGGCAGAAGGTCCGCCTTGGCGGACACCTTCACCGGGACAGCTACCGAAGCGGCCCTCTCGGGGGCCGCTTCGGACGTTAACCGCCCTGAGCCTCCGGCTGCTGGCTGACCAAGGGCACGAACGAGACCCCGCCGAGCCGCTCCTCCGCGAGCGTCCCGTCGCTCCTCCGCACGATCCGCCGCAGTTCCTGGTGATCGAGCTCGCCCACCGGGATCACCAGACGGCCCCCGACCGCCAGCTGCTCCTCGAGCGCCGGGGGGACGCGACGCGCGCCAGCCGACACGAGGATGGCGTCGAACGGGGCGTCTGGCGTCCAGCCCCGGGTCCCGTCACCGTGGCGCACGTCCACGTTGTCGAAGCCGAGCGCCGCGAGCCTGTCCCGCGCCGCATCCGCCAGCTCGAGGTGGCGCTCCACGGCGACGACGCGGCCGGCGAGGCGCGACAGGATCGCCGCGGCATAGCCGGAGCCTGCCCCGACCTCGAGGACCCGGTCGTGTTCGCCGACGCGGAGGGACTCGACCATCGCCGCCACGACGAACGGCTGGGAGATCGTCTGGCCAAGCCCGATCGGCAGGGGGGCGTCCGCGTAGGCGGACTCGGCCAGGGAGGGCCCGACGAATGCCTCGCGCGGGACCGCGCGGAACGCCGCCAGGACGCGCTCGTCGGCGATGCCCCTTGCCCGCAGGTGCTGCGCGACCATCTGCGCCCGTTCGCGGGAGCGGTCGACGGCCGTGGTGGGCTGTGCCATGGGAGCCACGATACGCCGGCCGGGCCACCAGGGGACGCTGCAGCATCGGTCCCGAGACCCCGCGTCGGGCGATTTCGCAGGGCACGAGCCCAGTACCCTGTTCCCGGCCGGCCGGCCATGCGGAGCCCGGGAGCCTGCCGCGCCTGCAACGACCACGCCCAGCAGGGCCGGATGCCCGCGGGATGAGCGGCAGTCTCCCCGACTGGGACCGCACCGGGGACCTCCACCGGATCGCCGTCCCGACCCTGGTCGTCGGCGCCAGGCACGACACCATGAACCGCGCACATGGAGGCGATGGCCGGCCCGTTCCCGAACGGCCGCTACCTCGACTGCCCCAACGGCAGCCATCTGGCGATGCGGGACGACGCAGTGGCTCAGGCGGTCGGCGCGGGTGCCGGGGGGCGGGGGATGCACCGGACGCGCCGCATCGACGGGGCGTCCGGTGCCGTCAAAGGGCGACGAGGGCTACTGGCCGCCCGTCGACTGGTTGTACTGGTCGATGAGCGGCTGATCGGCGGCCACCGCTGCGTCGAGCGCCGCCTGCGGCGTCGCCTGGCCCAGGATCGCCTTCTCCATGCCGATCTCCGTGTTCTGCCGGGCCTGGGGCATGACGCCGAGCAGGCAGCCCTGGGTGGCGATGTCCAGCTTCGTCTGGTCAAGCTGGGTGATCGCCGTCTGGAACTGCGGGTGCTGCTGGACCCATGCCTGGTCGGTGGGATCGTTGAGGGCGGTCTTGCTGACCGGGAAGTATCCGGTCTTGGTGTGCCAGTACGCCTGGTTCGCGGGGTCGTTCAGGAACTTGATGAACTCCCAGGACGCCCGCTGCTCCTGCGCTGAGTGGTTGACCTGGTCGATCCAGAGCGATGCGCCCCCGATGATCGGCCCGCCGGCGTCCGTCGCCTGGACCTTGGGGTAGAACCCCGTGCCGACGTCGAACTTGCCGGCGGCTGCCGTCTGGTAGCCGCCCAGGACGCCGGTCGACTCGATGTTGATGGCGACCCGGCCCGCCTTGAAGGCGTTCTGCGCATCGGTCGTGTTGCGGCCTGTGTTGACCGCCAGGCCGTCCTTGACCATCTGCGCCCACCAGGTCAGCAGCTGGACTTGCTCAGGGCCGTTGACGACGACCTTTGTCGCCTTCGCTGTCCGCCCGTTGCCGTTGTTGCAGTAGGGCTGATCGGCCACGGCCGTCCACTGCTCCATGAACCACCCGTAGATGGCTGCCCCGAAACCGTACTGGGTCACCTTGCCGGAGGCGTCCTTGGTGGTCAGCTTCACGGCGTCGGCGCGGATCTCGTCCAGGGTCGTCGGCGGCTTGGTGGGGTCGAGACCGGCATTCTGGAAGGCGGTCTTGTTGTAGTAGAGGATCGGCATCGACGTGTTGAAGGGCATCGAGTAGAGGCTGCCGCCGATGCTGTAGTAGCCGAGGATGTTCGGCTGAAGCTGGCTGATGTCGTACTTGTCGGTGGTGATGAACGACTGCATGGGGATGGTCTGGGCCGAGTCGATCATGAACCGGGTGCCCACGTCGTAGATCTGGATCAGCGAGGGGGTCTGCTTCGACTGGACGGCCGCCTTGTACTTGGCCAGGGTGTCGTCGTAGTTGCCCTGGTACGTCGCGACGACCTGGATCTTGCCCTGATTCGCCGCGTTGAACTTGTCGACCATGGCCTGCAGCGCGGTCCCGTTGTTGCCGTTCATCGCGTGCCAGAACGAGATCTGGATGGGCCCGGCGCCATTGAGCACCTCCGGCCCCGGTGCGCCCCCGCTCGCGTTGGGGCTCGGCGTGCCGCCGCTGCTCCCGCAGGCCGCCACCGCAAGGACGGCCGCCGCCGCCAGGGCTAGCAGCCGCCCGCCGCCCGACCTCTTCTGCAACTGCAGGTGAACGCCCATGCTCGCTTCTCCTCTTGCGCGCCTTGGGGGCCGACCGCCCCCTACTTGAGGGCGCCCGCGGTGAGTCCGCGGACGATGAACCGCTGGCCGAAGATGACCAGCACGAGGGTGGGGAGGATGGCCAGCACGACGCCGGCCATGACGCTCCCCAGGTCGTTGGTGTCGACGGACTGGAGCTGGCTGATTCCGATCTGGATGGTCTGCATCTGCGGGTTCTGGGTAACGAGGAGCGGCCAGAAGTACTGGTTCCAGGCCCCCAGGAAGGCGAAGACGCCGAGCGCGGCCAGCGCGGGGCGCTGGAGGGGCACGAGCACCCGGACCAGGAAGCGGAGATGCCCGCAGCCGTCGATGAACGCCGCGTCCCGCAGATCCTGCGGGAAGGTCAGGAAGGCCTGGCGGAGCAGGAATGTCCCGAACCCGGTGGCCAGGAAGGGCAGCACCAGCGCGAAGTAGGTGTTGATCAGCCCGGCATCGGCCATCATCAGGTAGTTCGGGATGATGATCGCCTCCCAGGGCACCATCATGGTGGCGAGGAACAGCCCGAACCACAACCGCTTCCACGGCATCCGCAGGAAGGCGAAGCTGTAGGCCGCGAGGGTGGCGGTCAGCAGCTCGGCGATCGTGATCGTGCCCGACTGGATGATGCTGTTGAGGTACTGCTGCCCGAGCGGGATCAGGCCGAAGACGGTCTGGTAGTTCTGCGGGTGGAGCTCGTGGGGGTAGAGCGACGGGGGGAAGCTGTTGATGTCGCCGGGCGTCATGAAGCTTCCGGCGATGGTGTAGTAGAGGGGGAAGACGATCACGATCGCCACGATCGTCAGGACCAGGTAGATCAGGACGCGGCCGATCGCGCCGGCGGGATCGGCCCGAGCGGACCGGAGCCAGCCCATCATCGCTGCTCGGTCATCGGTAGAACACCCGCCGCTCGAGGATCCCGAACTGGATCGCGGTGATGACCAGGACGACCAGCAGCAGCACGACCGCCTCTGCTGAGGCGAAGCCGAAATCGCTGCTGCCGAATGCGAACGCCCTCGAGTAGATGCTGTAGACCAGGGTCGTCGTCGAGTCGCTCGGGCCGCCGCGGGTCAGGATGTAGATCTGGCCGAAGTTCTGCAGCGACTGGATCGTCGAGACGACGATCAGGAAGAAGAGCTGCGGCGCCAGCAGCGGCAGCGTGATCGACCGCGCGAGCCGCCAGCCGCTCGCGCCGTCCAGACGCGCCGCTTCATACAACTCGTCTGGGATCGCGCCGAGGCCCGCCGCCAGCACCAGCAGGTCGTAGCCGAGCTGGAGCCACACCGTGGCGATCGCGATCGAGACCAGGGCGATCCCCGGGTCGGTCAACCAGTTGAGGCCGGCCAGGCCGAGCTGGTACAGGAAGCCGTTCAGGACGCCGACGGCCGAGTTGAAGAGGACCGAGAAGACGACGGCGGACGTCGCCACGCTGAAGGCGAAGGGCAGCGCGAAGGCGGTCCGGAAGAAGCGGATGCCGCGGATCCGCGCGGTCAGCAGGAGGGCCAGGCCAAGGGAGATGACGATCCCGGGAACGACCGTCAGGATCGCGAACGAGAACGTGGTCCACAGCACGAGGCGGAAGTCCGGTCCCGTCAGCATCGCGACGTAGTTCTTGAGCCCGACGAAGAGCGTCGGTCGACCGATGATGTCGTTGCTGTGGACGGAGAGGCTGAACGACTGGGCCAGCGGGTAGAAGATGAAGACGATGAACACCACCAGCGACGGCAGCAGGAACAGGAACGCCGTCATCCCTTCCCGCCGTGCCGCGCGGGCGGTGGCCGTCGACACCCGATCGGGAGCAGCAGCTGACGTGGCGTTGCTGGTCATGCAGCGGTCTGTGCCGGGCGCCGGACTTGCGTGGTCGTGCACGCGAGGTGCCCACCGGCGAGCAGCACGAGCGCCAAGTGCGGCAACGAACTCATGACTCGAAGTCCGCGCCTACGTGTCGAGCCTGCCATCGGACCTCCCGCGTGCCAGAGGAGCCACGTCGAGTCGATCTTACACGCGGCCGGAGGCAGGATGTCTGAAAGGGCGTCTGGCTGGTCGGGTTGGAGGTCTGTTGATCAACCAGCCCTCGGTCGCTGATCGCCAGGGTCACAGGGCGTCACGGCAACAGCTCGAGCGAGGCGACGTGCGAGGGGCGCACGACCCGGAAATGGCGTTGGTCGAGGGTGGCCAGCTTCGGTTCGTCGAGCCGCTCCGCCAGCGCCACCACGCTCGCATCGACCACCCCCAGGGCCAGGTCGCGGTACTGGGCCTGGAGGTCGCGACAGCGAGCCAGGTCAACGGCCGTCGGCGGCTCGACGCGATACGCGCCCGCCAGGACGTCGTCGAGGAAGATCAGCCAGGCGTCCGGCGACAGCCGTCGGGCGCACCAGTAATCGAGCTCCGCCAACACCAGCCCGGGGACGATGAGGTCCTCGGTGCTTTCCATCAGCAGCGCAGCGCACCTGGCATGGTCGGGATCCGCCGCGTCGAGGGCCGCGAGGAGGGGGCCCGTGTCCAGGATGAGC
>JAJYMP010000280.1 GCA_021786915.1 Chloroflexota bacterium | reverse complement strand
GTCACCGAGGTCTCGACGCCGTCATCGTGGCGGCAGATCGAGGGCGTGGTCGCGTGGTCGGAGAGGGCGGCGTAGAGCGTGTCGCCCGTGATGGCCCCGGGTGCGGGGCCCTCGGCGGCCGGCCCGTCGAGCAGCTCGAGCGCACGGGCCAGGCGGACTCCCGACTTGCGTGCGTACGCCGGATCGGCCTCGTAGCGCAGCATCCGCTCGCAGGTGTAGTGGTTCGTGTGGGCGAGCGTCCCCGCGGCGCCCGGGACCGTGAGCTCGGCGTCGGTCGCAGAGCCCTCCACATTCACGACGCGCCCGTCGCTGTGCGCGAACACGGTGTTGTACGAGGACGCCCGGTCAGGGCGGAGCGCCATCCCGACCGCCTCGTCGAGCGTCCTCGCGGTCAACTGCTCACGAACCATCAGCAGGCGCGGCACCCCCACCCGGTCGTCGTTGGGCGAGAGCTCGTTGCCGGTCAGCGAGAGCCCGGCCGAGTTCCACCCCACCGAGATCCACGGGCCGACCCCCAGCGAGAACACGACCGGCTCGCCCGGCACGCGCCACTCGACCGCGACTGCCGCAGCCTCGGACGAGGGCGAGAGGTCGTTGTTGTGGGCCACCCAGACGTGACCGTCCGCGGTGGCGGGCGGGACGGCGACCAGGTCCGAGCAGCGCCCGTGGCCGAACGGCCGCACGCCTCCGGCGCCCGGGCCTGCCCGCGAGGGCCGCGACGCCCAGATCTCCTCGATCGACGCGGCGAACAGCGCGAGCGGATCCACCCCGGCCCCCTCGGCAGCGCCGTCGATCTCGTCGACCAGCCAGGGCGTGGCGCGGAGGGTGGCGTCGCGGTGGGCGGCGGCAAGGGCGAGCTGCGCGTCGAGCGTCCAGCCGGGGGGCAGCCGGCCCTCGAAGTCCACGGCCTCGCGGATGGTGTCCGCCGTCGCCTCGCCCAGCTGGCGCCCGACCTCCCGGTGCGATCCGGCGACGCGCAGGAGCGGGAGCCCGCCACCGTCCACGAGATCAGTACGGCGAGGAGTCATCGCGCTTACCTGGGCGGGACTCACACCCGCTGGCCTGGTCCAGCTTTCAGGACGCACCATGGGATGCTCCTATGTCAAGCGGCCGCCGCGAGGGCTGCCCGCGGGGTCGCCCGGAGGCGCTCATCGTGACGCATCCGGCGGTAGATCTCGTCGCTGATCCGGCGCTTCAGCGCCCGGATCGCCTCGGTCTTCGTGTCGCCTGCCGCCCGGCGGTGCTCGTAGTAGGCCCGGCCTCGCTCGTCGATCCGCATCTGGGTGATGGCGATCCGGTGGAGCGCGACGTTGACCTGGCGGTCGCCCTTGCGCGACAGGCGGTGGCGCTCGTCGTTGCCCGACCAGACCGGGAGCGGTGCCGAGCCGTTGTGGCGGGCAAAGGCGGCGGCCGAGCGGAAGCGGCCGGCCTTGGCGACCTGGCCGACGAGCTTGCCGGCCGAGAGCGGGCCGCAGCCGGGCAGGGCGAGCAGGGTCGGGGCGACCTCGCGGACCAGCCGGGTGATCTCGCGCTCCAGGGCATCGATCGTGCGGGTCAGGTCGCGGATCCGGCCGACGAGCTCGCGGGCGATCCGGGCGACGGTGCCCTCGACGGTCTCGAGCCGCTCGTCGAGGGCCCGCAGCACGACCGCCCGGTCCAGGGAGCGTGGCCCAGGCTCGTTGCCGGGTTCGAGCTCGTGGAGGTGCCAGCGCAGGCGGTTCTGGGCCCGGGTGCGCTCGGCGACGAGGTCCTCGCGGTGGTCGACCAGGAGCCGCAGCTCGCGCTCCTCGCCCTCGAGGGTGGCCGTCGGGAGGTCCGGGTCCGCGAGCGCGGCGCGGGCGACCGCCAGGGCGTCGATCGGATCGCTCTTGCCCTGCTCGCGGCCATGCCGGCGGGCGCCGGCCATGAGCCTCGTCGGCACCCAGGTGACCGCCTCGCCCGCACGCAGCAGGTCGCCCGCCAGGCGGCGGGACAGGTGGCGGGTGTCCTCGAGCGCGAACCGGTGGCCGGGGAACCGGGCCGCCCAGCGGACGAGCTCGAGGTGCCCCGCGCTCGTCGTGCCGAGCGTGACCTCGCCGAGCTTGCGACCGTTGCCGTCGGCCGCGACCGCGGTGTGGGTGCGCTTGTGGGAATCGATGCCGATGACGATCATTCCTTCCGTCGCCTCCTGATCAGGGGTGACACATCCGGACCGGCCGGTGGACACGCCTGAGTGGGGGCGGTTGCCACGCTCCTATGAAGTCACACCGGTCGGTCCGATCCATGTCCGGCGGCCGGCAGATCCCATGAAGGCCACACCCGTCGGCGGGCAGCGAGGATACGAGCCAAGCCGCCGGACACCCGAGAGGGTGACACTCACCCGGAGGATACCGCGCGGGATGAGCCGGTCCCGCACGGCGATCCGCCCGGATGGGCTCGGGCCGAGATGCGCTGGCCCCTCCCGCAGAGCGCTGACCGCCGATCGCGGCCGCGATCGGCCGTCAGCGTCCGGCCCGGTTCCTCGGCGCCGGGGGGAGCCGCCGCTCGCCCTTCACGAGATAGTGGACGAACCAGTCGCGCACCTGGGCCAGGTTCTCCGCGCGGCGGAAGGGCGTCCCCGACCTCGTCAACTCGTGGTTCTCCTCGGGCACGCGCATGAAGCGAACCGGCCGGCGGAGCGTCCGCAGCACCGTGAACAGCGCCTCCGCCTGGCCCACCGTGCAGCGAATGTCGCGCTCCGCGTGCTGGATCAGCAGCGGGGTCCGCACGTTGGCGGCGAGCGACAGGGGCGAGATGGACCAGAAGTAGGCCGGGTCCTCCCAGGGCAGCCGGCCGAACTCGACCTGGGCCCACTCAGCGTTCGAGATGTCGCCCGTGAGGAACAGCATCGACATGTCCGCGACTGACCGACACGTCACGGCCGCCCGGAACCGCTGCGTCCGCCCCACGATCCAGTTCGTCAGATAGCCGCCGTACGAGCCGCCGGTCACGCCCAGTCGCTCGGGGTCGGCCAGGCCGTCGGCGACCGCCTGGTCCACGCCGGCCAGCACGTCGGCCATCGGCCCGTCGCCCCAGTCGCCGAGGTTGCCCCGGTTGAACGCCTCGCCATACCCCTCCGACCCGCGCGGGTTCGAGGCCAGCACGGAGATGCCGGCGCCCGCGAGGACCTGCCACTCGAGCGTCGGGCTCCAGCCGTACAGGGTGTGCGGGCCGCCGTGGATCTCCAGGGCCATCGGCTGGGCGCCCTCGCCCGCCGGGTAGAGCCAGCCCTGGACCTCGTGGCCGCCGCTCGTCCAGCGGCGCTCCTGCGGCTCGACCCAGGCGATCTCCGCCGCCAGGTCCAGGTTGAGCGCGGTCAGGCGCCGGGGCCTTCGCCAGCGGTCCCGGCCGTGGTCGAGAGCGTGGACCTCGGGAAGGGCCGTCGGAGCGGAGACGACCGCCGCGACCATGTCCTCGCCATTGACGGCCGCAGCGCCCCAGCCGGACAGGTAGTGGCGCCCGTCGGTCAGCCGCTCCGGCTGGCCGCCACTCGAGAGCGAGACGCGCCACAGCTCGTAGCTGCCGTCCACAGGCGCCGTGAACAGGACCGCCGTCCCGTCGGCGGTCGACCACAGGCGGGCCGGCTCCCCGTTCGCGACGTCGCTGTTCATCCCGGCACCGGGCTTGAGCTTGCTGCCCGTCAGCAGGTCCGAGCCGCCCGCCGCGTCCGAGCCGTCGGCCGCGAACCGCCAGATCCCGGTCCGGTACTCCGATCTCGGCGAGCGATCGCCGAGCACCAGGACAGCGGCGCCGTCGCGCGTCCAGCACGGCTTCTGGAATGCCGCGTCGGAGCCGCCGGCGAGGGTCGTGACCGCACCGCTTGGCACGTCGACGGCGAAGACCGAGCTCCTCGCGAAGATGTCCGCCTGCGGGTGGCGGTTGGCGGCGAAGGCGATGCGGCTGCCGTCGGGCGACCAGGCGATGTCGCTCTCGGGCGTCGGCCCGGCGACCAGCTGGCGCGCCTCGCCCGTGACCGCGTCCACGAGCCAGAGGTGGGCGTCCTTGTCGTCGATGAACCCGATCCCGTTGAACTGGTAGCCCAGCTTGTCGATGTAGCGGTAGTCGGAGAGCGGGGTCTGGCCCGGCTTGGGCGGGGCCGGGCGGCCGCGCCGGCGCGTGTCGAGCTGGCGGCTGGCGCCGAGCGACGACGTCAACACGGCGAGCGTCGCCCCGTCGGGCGACCACTCGAAGCCCTCGACGCCGTGGGGCAGGTCCGTGAGGCGCCGGGCCTCGCCGCCGTCGAGCGGCAACAGGTAGACCTGCGTGCCGTCCTGACGATCCTTGGCTTCCTCGAGCTCGGGGTCCTCCTCCACCTTCAGCCGCCGATCCGAGAGGAACGCCAGCGTCCGCCCGTCGGGCGAGAACCTGGGGTGCGCGTCCCAGCGGGGGCCGTACGTGAGCCGACGCGCCGGGGCACTGCCGTCGAGGGGCGCAGCCCAGATCGAGGCGCGGTAGCCGTCGCGACCCGCTGCCGAACGGCTGACCGTGAAGGCCACCGTCCCGCCGTCGGGCGATAGGTTCGGGTCGGTCGGGGTCTGGAGGCGGTACAGGTCGTCGGGGTGGGCGGGTCGGGGCACGGGGTCCTCCGGATGCGCGCAGGAAGGGTCGTCGGCGGGGCTTGCGGGCGGGAAGCGCGGCCAGTCTAGCCCGCGCTCGGAGCCTCTCGGGGGCTCGGGCTCCCCGCCCGCTCCCGCCGCGCAACCCACTTGCTCCCGCCGCGCAGCCCACTTGCTCCCGCCGCGCCGCGATTGGCACCGCATGCCATGGATTCCGGCTCTCGGCGTCGAATCGTGGCCTCCGGTGCCGTGATTCGATCGGTTCGACCCGCCCGACGGTTCGGATCGCGTCACTTCGTGGCATCGCGTGCCACGACTCGACCGACCCCCCGCGGATCCATGGCATGGGCGGCCACTTCTGACTGGGCCGGCGGGCCGAGGTCGCTCGGCGCCGGCCCGACTACCATCACTCGCGATGGCCGACCAGCTCAACCTCGGGTTCGATCTCGCCCTGCCCCGCGCGACCGGCGTGGCGCCGATGTGGCCGGTGCCGCGCCGCGACCCGTTCGATTCGGCGGACCACCTGTTCGAGCCGACGTGGGGCGGCCTGCGCGTCCTCGTGTTCCTCCAGCCGAGCGGCGGGCTGCGGGTGGTTGACAGCTCGAGCACGGACGTCGCGGACCGGCTTCCGGAGCTGGCCGGGATGCGCGCCCAGGTGGAGGCGCGCTCGGCGGTGATCGACGGCGAGCTCGTGGCCGTGGACGGGCGCGGACGCGCGGACATGGCGGCGTTCCGCGCC
Source organism: Chloroflexota bacterium (assembly GCA_021786915.1). The sequence goes on along the minus strand of JAJYMP010000280.1, from coordinate 3,120 downwards.
AGGCTGGCGGGCGAACCCGTCCGGACGGTGTCGCTGCTCGCGTTCGACCTGCTCCACCACAACGGCTCGTGGCTCCTGGGCAAGCCGCTCGAGGCGCGCCGGGCGCTGCTGCGCAAGGTCATGGCCGACGGCGATGCTGGCGTCGTGGTGCCGGCAATCACGGGCGAGGGCCGGGCGCTCTACGCCGCCGTCGTGAGCCAGGGCATCGCCGGGGTGCTCGCGCGGAGCCGCACCAGCCCCTACCTGCCGGGCGTGCGGAGCCGACTCTGGCGCTCGATCGCGGTGCGGGCGGCGGACGTGTCCGGGCCGGACGACGGTGCCGAGCCACCCGAGCCCGAGCCGGGACGCCGTGCAGGACCGCCGGTGCTCACCGTGCTGCGGCGACTGCCGCTGGACCTCGAGGGCGGCTGAGCCGCGGGCGCGCTCCGCGTCCCTATGCGCCCCGGATCGCCCGCCAGAACGTCCGCGGCGAGGGCGGCTGCCCGTACATCACCACGCCAGCGCGGTAGACCCGGATCGCGAGCAGCGTCACGAGCGGCACGGTGACCAGCAGCAGCCCCACGGACAGCACGACCTCCCAGGGCGCCACCCGACCCACGGCCAGGCGGGCCATCATCGCGAACGGGCTCCAGAGCGGGACGTAGGACGCCGCGCGGACCAGCCAGGACGTGCTCCCCGACAGCGCGAGCACCGCCGGCAGGTATCCCGCCACCGCGGGGATCGACAGCGGCAGCGCCACGGTCTGGAGGTCCTCCTCGCGCGACAGCAGCGACCCCGCCGCCGCATACAGCGCGGCGTACAGCCCGAACCCGAGCACGAAGTAGACGAGGAACGCCGCGATGAGCCCCGGCGACAGCGATGACAGCGACGCCCCGGTTCCCGAGTCCGGGCCGAGCAGCGCGTCGCCGATGCTCCCCGACGCGAACAGCGCGACCACGGACGGAAGCAGCACCAGGCTCACCTGCGCGAGCCCGGCGAGGCCGATCCCCAGGATCTTGCCGACCACGAGCTGCTGGGCCGTGGCCGCCGAGATCAGCAGCTCCATCACCCGGCTCGACTTCTCCGCCACCACGCCCGACGCCACCCACAGCCCGTAGAACACGAGGGTCAGGAACGACAGGACCACGAACACGATCCCCACGATCCGGCGGCTGGCGTAGTCGGCCGGGTCGAAGGCCTGGCCGGGCCCAGCGGCGGCCGCATCGCCTGCGTCGACCACGCTGAAGGCCGGCGTGACGAACGGGCGCGTGGCGCCCGGGTTCGACCGCGTCCAGTCCAGGATGCCCACGGCGAACGCGCCCACCTGGAGCAGCTGCGCCCGGTCCGCGGCCAGGCCGCCGATGTTGAACACCGTGAAGCGCAGCCCGCCGTCGGCGCCGCGCTGGATGGAGATCGAGGCGACCAGTTGTCCGTCGCGCACGGCCTGGGCCGCCGCGCCCTCGTCGCCGTACGTGACGAAGTCGAACACCTTGTTCGCCGTGGCGCCCGCGCCCGCGCCCGGCTCGCCGCTCGTGTTGAGGAACGAGTTCATGGTGCCCATGGCCTGTGCGGCCAGGCCGGGCTCCGTCGCGGTGACCGCTACCCGGGAGACCGTCGCCTTGTCGGCCAGGCGGACGCCCAGCGGGATGAGCGCGACCACCACCGCCAGGCCTGCCAGCAGGATCGTCGAGAACACGAACGCCCGCGACCGGACCCGCTCGCTGAACTCCCGGCGGGCGACGAGCCAGACGTTGGCCCGGTGGCGCTCGATGCTCACGCCGCGCCCTCGGCCACCGGTGCGAGGTGCACGTCCTCCTCCACGGGCCGCCCGACGTGGTCGATGAACACCTGCTCGAGCGACGGGTCGGCCACCTCGAAGTGCATCACGCGCGCGCCCGCCCCGACGGCTGCGGCGAGGATGGCGTCGGGTTCCAGCCCGGGCTCGAGCTCCACGGTGGTGCGGTCCATCCCCGCCTGGATGACGCGCGCGCCGGGCACGGCATCGAGCCAGGGCAGCCGGTGGTCGCCCGCGACGGAGATCCGCACCATCCGCCGCCCGGTCGAGCGCCGAACGTCGCGCAGCGCACCCCCGACCACCATCCGCCCGCGGTCCACGATCGCGACGGACTCGCACAGGGCCTCGGCGACCTCCATCTGGTGGGTCGAGAACACCACGGTGCGGCCGCGGTCGCGCAGCTCGAGGAACGCCTCGCGCAGGAGCGCCACGTTGACCGGGTCGAGCCCCGTGAAGGGCTCGTCCATCATGAGCACCTCGGGTTCGTGGAGGACGGCCGCGACGAACTGGACCTTCTGCTGGTTGCCCTTGGAGAGCTGCTCCGCGCGGCGGTCCGCGAGGTCGTCCGCGCGGAACCGGTGGAGCCAGGACCTCGCCTCGCGGCGCGCACGATCCGGCGGCACGCCGTGGAGCCCGGCGAAGAACGCGAGCTGGTCGAGGACGCGCATCCGCGGGTAGAGGCCACGCTCCTCGGGCAGGTACCCGAAGGTCGATCGGGGCAGGCGGTGGCTCTCCGCGCCGCGCCAGGTCACGGTGCCGCTGTCGGCCTCGAGCACCCCCAGCGTGATCCGCATCGTCGTGGTCTTGCCCGCGCCGTTGGCGCCCAGGAAGCCGAACACCTGGCCGGGCGCGACCTCGAACGTCAGCCCGTCGAGGGCGACGACCGCCCCGAAGCGTTTGATGAGGTGATCGACCACGAGCGCCATCGCCTCGAGCATACCGGCACCGGGGGCCCGCGCCTGTGGCACGATCGGGTCATGTCCCTCGATGTCCTGCTCGCAATCGTGGCCGCGGTCGTGTCCCTGTGGGTGGCGCTGCTCGTGGTCTTCTGGCTGGCCCGGCCGAAAGGCGTGCCCACGCGGGCGCTCGTCGCGACCATCCCGGACCTCGTGCGGCTCCTGCGCTCGCTCGTGACCGACCCGTCGGTCCCGCTCGACGTCAGGATCGTGCTGGTCGGGCTCATCGCATGGATCGTCTCGCCCATCGACCTGATCCCCGAGTTCATCCCGGGCCTCGGGCCCATCGACGACATCGTCGTGGCGGTGGCGGCCCTTCGCTTCGTCCGCCGGCGGGTGGGCCTGCCCGAGCTGCGCGCCCGCTGGAAGGGGTCGCCCGAGGGCTTCGCC
>JAJYMP010000566.1 GCA_021786915.1 Chloroflexota bacterium | reverse complement strand
GCGACTTTGTCACCGTGGTCGGGGTCTGACGGCAGGGTACAGGCGCCAGGGATGGCGGCGCTCAGCCTTGAAGGTCGACCCGGCCGAGGGCGGTGCGGGCCGGGTCGGGGTCGGGCGGCTCGGGTGGCGGCAGCAGCTCCGGCACGCGGGTCGGACGGGCGAGGTGACGGGCGCGCAGGACCGGAGCCGTGTCGGGTGCCTGGGCGAGCGGTACGCAGACCTCGCCTCGGCTCGCCCACAGGCTGCCGTCGAGCCGCTCCTGGAGGACGACAGAGCGGCCGGCCCAGGCGCCAGCGACCGAGGCGCCGGCTGGAGGAGCGAGTGAACATCACCTGTCGCCGGGATGGTCGGGACGGCGGGGTCGATCGCCGGCCTGTACACGACCCCCGAGCAGATCCACACCTATGCCCAGGCGGTTACCTCAGGGAACGCCCTCGTGGTGATCAACGGCCGGGTCGAGGGCATCGACAGCCTCGGCGGGATCATCGCCGACGAGTTCGGCTTCCTCGCTGCCTTCCTCCTCCCGCTGCTCGGGATCAGCCTCGTCGCCCAGGCCACCCGGGGTGAGGAGGAGGCCGGGCGCCTGGAGCTGGTTCTCGCCGGCCGGGTCGCGCGCCACGTCCCGATCCTGGCCGGGCTCACCGTCGCCTCGGCCGCGATCCTCGTCACCGCGATCGCGTTCGCGCTCGGGCTCAGCGTCTTCGGCGTCCCCGCCACCCGATCCGTGCTCTACGCCGCCTCGCTCGGCGCCCTGGCCTTCGTCTTCGCCGGGCTCGCCGCGCTGCTCGCCCAGGTCACCCTCCACTCGCGGGGCGTCTACACATGGGGGCTGCTCATCCTCGGCGTGGCCTACATGCTGCGGGGCGTCGGCGACGTGACGAGCACGTGGATCACCTGGCTCTCGCCGCTCGGCTGGGCCGAGAAGGCCGCGCCCTTCGGGGACATGCGGTGGTGGACGCTCCTCATCCCGCTTACGGTCGGCGGACTGCTCGCCACGCTGGCCATCCGCGTCGCCGGAAGCCGCGATCTCGGCAGCGCCCTCGTCCGCGGCCGCGCGGGACCCGCGCGCGCTTCGACCTGGCTACGCAGCCCGCTCGGGCTTGCGATCGCCATCCACCGCCCGGCGTTCCTCGGCTGGCTCGCCGGCACCGTGATCCTCGCGGGTCTGATGGGCGCGCTCGCCCAGCAGTTCATCGACGCGGTCCTCGGCAACCCGGCCATGGACGAGGCCCTCGGGGTGTCGAGCGGGCGACCCGTTGACGCGATGGTCGCCCTGACCCATCTCTACATCGCCATCATCGGCACGGCCTATGCCGTCCAGGCCGTCGGGAGCTTGCGCGGCGAGGAGACCGCCGGCCGTCTCGAGGTCCGGCTGTCCGGCACCCTGTCCCGCGTGCGCTGGCTCGCCGCCCATGCGCTCGTGATCGTCCTCGGCCTCCTTGTCATCGTCCTCGTCGCGTCGCTCGTCCTGGCCGTCGGCACGGCGTGGTCGACGGGCACCGCGCTCGACCTCGGTCGCATCCTCGCGGCGGGGGCGGCCTACCTGCCGGCCGAGCTCCTCGTGGCCGGGCTGGCGCTCGCGCTCTTCGGCCTGTGGCCCACGGCATTCCCGGTAGCCTGGGCGGCCGTCGCCCTCGTCGCCTTCATCGCCTTCCTCGGCCCGGGCCTCAAGTTGCCCACGTGGGTGCTCGACCTGTCCCCGACGACCCATGTCGGCGACCCGCCACTGGGCACGGTCGAGGCGCTGCCGCTCGTCACCCTCGGCGCCATCGCCGCGGCCCTCGCTGTCGCCGCGGCCATCGGCTTCCGTCGTCGCGGGGTGCCGCAGCACTGAAGGCCCGCGGGGGCGCCGCCAAGGAAATACGCGAGAGCACGCGTCGCGGGCGCTCGCAAGCCGAATCCCCACTCATCGGTCGGACGTCCCGACGGCCGTGACCAGGATGTCAGCGGCCTCAGGCATCGATCCGACACCGGGTGCATCGAGCAGCTCGTCGACCTCGGGCCGGGCCGCGGGCGTCGCGAAGATGGACACGTGGTCGCCGGCCACGAGTCCGAGGTCTCCGCGGGGCACGATGAGCGCTCCGTTCCGCTCGACCGCCACGAGGACGGCTTCCCGTGGCCAGGTCACCTCTGAGACGAGTCGCCCGGCGAGCGAGGAACGATCGGCGAGCTGCGTCTCGATGATGACGCCGCCAGCCCGCAGCCCGCGCACCTGGCGGATGTTGCCGTTGAGGGCGGTGCGATAGGCGGTCATGGCGTCACGCACCGACAGGATGCCGATGAGCCGCCCTCCCGAGACGACCGGCGCCCACTCCCGGTGGTGGTCGGCAAGCGCCCCGAGGGCGTCGTCGAGGCCGTCGTCTGCTGCGAGGATCGGCCCGCGGGCCAACGCCGTACCGCCAATGCGCTCCTCCCCGGGCAGCTCGTGGAGCGTGGCGAGGTCGATGAGGCCCTGGACCGTGCCGTTCGCGCCGACGACCGGCGCGCCCGGAACGCCGATCGCCTCCATCCGGGCCCGCGCCGCGGCCACCGTGTCGTCAGCCCGCACGACGAGGCGCGCCTGGCGGACCGCGTCGCCGACGGGCACCGCCGCGAGTAGGGGCATCGCGAAGCGGAACCGGTGGGCCGGCGAGTCGGCCCGCGTCGCGAGCTGGCTGCGGTAGATCGACATGGACCCGACGACGAACGTCGCCAGGCCGATCGCGACCATTGCCGGGGCGAGCATCGAGAGGTTGCCGGTCATCTCGGCGACCATGAGCATGACCGCGAGCGGTGCGTGGGCCACGCTCCCGAACAAGGCCATCATCGCCACGATGACGAACGGCGCGGGGTCGACCGGGATTGCCGGCGCGATCGGCTCGAGCAGCCGCCAGATGCCGGCGCCGAGGAGCCCGCCGACGACCATGCCCGGGCCGAAGATGCCGCCCGAGCCGCCGGACCCGATCGAGAGCGAGGTCGCGAGGATCTTCGCGAACGGCAAGACCAGGATCATCCAGAGCGGGATGGCGAGCAGCGCCTGCCGATCGAGCCCGGCCTGGACGAAGCCGTAGCCGGTGCCGAGGACGCCCGGGATGACGAGGCCGATGCAGCCGACCATGAACCCCCCGATCGCCGGCTTCGCCCAGCGCGGCGGCGACCAGCGATGGAACCACGCGGTGAGGCCGTAGAAGTTGCGGATGTACAGGAGCCCGACGAGGCCGCAGGCGAGCCCGATCAGCGCGTACCAGGCGAGCTGCACAGGATCGCTGAAGCCGAAGCGTGCCTGGGCGCCGAAGATGGGGCTGAACCCCTCGACGGTGCCGAAGATCGAGTAGGCGACGATCGTGGCGATGAATGACGGGACGAGGGCGTCCGACTCGACATCGTCGCGGTACAGGAGCTCCGCCCCGAGGACGGCGCCGCCGAGCGGCGCCCGGAAGATCGCCCCGATGCCTGCCGCCATGCCCACGGCGACCGCGATCCGCGCGTCACGCGCGTCGAGGTCGAGCGTGCGGCCGAGGAACGATCCGAACCCCGCGCTGATCTGCGCCGTCGGCCCCTCGCGGCCGCCGGAGCCGCCCGAGCCGATCGTGACCGCCGATGCGACGAGCTTCACGAGCGGGATCCTTCCCCGGATCCCGCGCGGGTTGTGATGGTAGGCGGCGATGGCGGCGTCGGTGCCGTGGCCCTCGGCCTCCGGCGCGAATCGGCAGACGATGATGCCCGAGATGAGGCCGCCGAGCGCGACCACGAGGGGCAGCGCCCAGGCCCGGGCGAAGCCCGTGATCGGTGCACCACCTTCGCCCGCGGGCGACGGCGGCGTGTAGCCGCCCAGGAAGCCGAGGAAGAACCGGGTCGCCAGCTCGAGGGCCGTGTAGAAGGCGATCGCCCCGATGCCGCCGACGACGCCGATGAGTGCGCCGAGGACGACCCACTTGCGCAGATAGCTCGCTGCACGGATCCTGCGCCGGACTGAGCGCAGCCCGGCGTCGATGCGCCGGGCGGCAAGCGTCGTCACGCGAACCGCTCGAGCTCGGCGGCGATGGCCCTGAGGCCCTCTCGCAGCTCGAGCCGCTCAGGGTCACGGAGGGCGAACGCGACCTCCCGAAGGGCAGCGAGTCGATGGCCCAGGATCGCCGCGCGGACACTGCGGCCGCGGTCGGTGAGGCGAGCGCGCGTGGCGCGCCGGTCCTGCTCGTCCATCGAGAGCGTGGTCAGCCCCCGCCGCTCCAGGCGGCGGAGCAGGCGGCTGGTCGCCGGCACCGTGACCCCGACCCGGGTCGCCATCTCTCCGACGCGAGCCCCGTCCTCGTTCTCGCCGAGCACGAGCAGTGCGCGCCACTGGGGGAAGGTGAGCTCGAAGCCGGCGTCCGCGTGCGCCAGGGCACGAGTCGTGAGGCCGACGGTGCCCACGGCGATCCGCTCCAGGTGGTCGGCGAGTGCGTCGGCGGCCGCGGGGGACAAAGTTGCCCGAGTTGGGTGGTCCGTGGTCATCGGACGCGATGATATGCGGTTATGTGCTAGCTGGCTATCAGTTGAGCATCGGGAGCCTTGGCCCGGCAGGCGTAGCACCCGGAGCGGATAGACCGCGCCAGCCAGCCCATCGACGATTCTCGGGTGAAGCTGTGCACGGTCTGTGGTGTCGTCACCAGCCGCGCGGGTGGCCGCTGCGCCGAGCACGCTCGGCAGTCCAACCGCAGCCGGCACAACGCCCTCTACAGCACGCGCGCCTGGCAGCGGCTCAGCGCCCGTGTGCTCCTCGCCTGGCGTGGCGAGCACGGGGACTGGTGCCCGGGCTATCAGCGCGACGCCCACCCAGCCCGCGACCTGACCGTCGATCACGTCGCGCCGCTCGCCGCTGGCGGTGTGCCATTCGACATCGGCAACACCGCGGTCCTGTGCCGGTCGTGCAACTCGACGAAGGGCGCGTCGACCGACCGGGGTGGGGTAGACCATAGGACGCCGTGCTTGCCCGCGGACCGCGCGTCCCAATCGTGCGCACGCGGCCGAGTTTCGCGCGTTCTCGGGGGTTTTCGCCAGGGACTGGTGTATGAGCGCTGACGACCCCGAGGCGATGGCCGCGTCCGCGACGATGGCCCTCCGCGCGAGCGTCGCACCGCCGCGCCACTGCCCGGCCTGCGGCGCCGAGCTCCCGTACCTCGGCGGGCGCGGCAGGCCACGCCGGTGGTGCGACGTCCACCACCCGCGTCCCTCACGCCTTCGCCCACGGGTGCCACTGGACGCCGGCGTGCCCGCCGCCACGCTCCGGAGGCGCGTGCGCGCCCAGATCTTGCCCCGCGACCTCGCCGACGTCCGCCCGTCGGCGCCGACGTTGGCCCACGTGCGGCGGTGAGCCAAACGTGGCCACCGACGCGACCGCACGGAGAAGGGCCCCGGGTTGGCGCTCGGGGCCCGAGGGTCGGTTGGCGGCGGCCCGCGGCGCTGGCGTGCGATCAGTTCTCGTCGAGCGCCATGCCCCCAAGGGAGTGACCCTTACAGACGATGAGGGGGCACTGGCTCATCACGTTTCCGTGCGGACACAGGGTGCGGTCAGGCGCATCTGGAGTTAACGGGGTGGTATTCCCCGGACGGAGAGCGGCCCTCCACGGCACGAGCAGTTCGGCCGCCTCCTCTGGGGCGCTGCTGGCGGTCAACGCGAAGGCGGTATCCACGACAGCCCCGCGTGCGGAGGCGGGCCAATCGGCGAGGGTGCTTGTAACAATCCGCGCAACGGTGCTCCAATCGCGCGGAGCGCCGGCGGTGCCGGCCGCGCTGATCACCGTGGCGCGCGACGCCTCGTTCTCCTCGTCCAGCCACTCGGTCGCAAGGCGATGTCTGGCGCCGGCGGAGAGCACCTGGGCCCGGGCGATCGTGTCGGCAAGGACCTTCTTGAACTCCGGCCCGGCCGGTCGCACCGGCGTCGGGGCAGGTCTCGTCGGAGGCTCTGTCGGGCGCGCCGGTGGCGTCGTCCCTGCCGCGGGTGCGGTGGCCTTCGCCCAGATCGGCCGCTGCTGGACTGGTTCGGGACCCAGCGCGACCGTAGCCCGCAGGCACTTCTCGATGTAGATGCTGGCCGCGGCCGTGAGCGAGGTGCGGTCGCAGAACGTGAGGATCGCCCGCTGCAGCTCGCGATCCGACGGCTTGACCGTGGCGCCACGGAGCTGGCGGGCAACCGCCTGGACCTCAGTCGTCCGGCGAGCTCGAGGGCGACGACTCGCTCCGCCTCGCGATGCTGTTGTGGAGCGTGGTCCACGGCCTGGCTGCCCTCTACACCTCGATAGGTCTCGAGAGCGGTCTCTCCGGCCAGCCGACCGACCCGCGCATCGCCGCCGAGCACGCGCTGAACGACCTCCTCGGCGCCCTCCGCGCGAACGCCTGAACCCAGCCCCCCCACCCAAGAAGCTTGATGAGGATCAACGCCATTCCCGTCCAGCAGCTCGTCATCGGCGCCGGCCAGGTCGGCCGGGAGATCGCGCGGCAGCTTGCCGCTGCTGGTGAGTCCGTGGCCATCGCCACCCGCAGCGGCCGCGACCTCGGCGTTCCGGGTGTTTCGAGCGTCCGCCTCGACGCGTCCGACCCGGCCCTGGTCCGCGCCGCGGCCGCGGGTGTCCGGGTGGCCTACTTCGCCTGTCAGCCGGCCTATTTGAACTGGCCGAAGGGCTTCCCGCCGCTCGTGGACGGCGTGCTCGGCGGCCTGCGCGGCATCGGCACCAGGCTGGTCGTCGTCGACAACCTGTATGCGTACGGACCGACCGGGGGGCGGCCGATCACCGAAGACCTGCCCTGGGCCGCGGCCACGCGCAAGGGCGCGGTTCGGGCCCGGATAGCGACGCGGTTCATCGAGGCGCACCGCGCCGGCGATGTCCCGGTCGCGATCGGCCGGGCCTCCGACTTCTTCGGTCCCGGGGCCGTCGAATCGAGCGCTGGCGAGCGGTTCTTCGATCCGATCTTGGCCGGCAAGACAGTCCGGGTGCGGCGACCCCGACGCGCTCCACAGCCACACCTACCTGCCCGATTTCGCCCAGGCGCTCATCGAGCTCGGGCGCCGATACGAGACGCTCGGGGAGGTTTGGCACGTGCCGACGGCGGAGGCCGTGAGCGTGCGGCGCTTCGCACAGCTGGCGGCGGCCGCGGCGGGTACGACCCCACACATCGCGCGCACATCGAAGCCGATGCTGCGCCTGATCGGACTGTTCGTGCCGATCCTTCGCGAGTTCCCGGAGATGTGGTACGAGTTCGCCGAGCCGTTTGTGGTCGACTCGTCGAAGATCCAGCGCGCCTTCGGACTGCGACCGACACCGCTCGAGGAATCGGTCCCCGCCACGGTGAAGTGGTACCGCGGTCGGGCCGCGGCCCCGGAGTCCACCAAGGCGGCCGGCGCGGCCTGATTCGGCCTCTCATCTTCAGGGGGGCTCCAGACTCGGGACGACGAGCCAACCGGCAGCACGCCCGGCGTAGAGCTGCTCGGAGGCCTGGCACGTGCTCGGCGGGGAGACGTCTAGTCCAGGAAGATCAGCTTCAGGCCGGCGATGACGAGGACGACCGCGAGCGCACCGCGTAGCGCCGGCGTCCCGAGTCGGCGCGCCCCGAGCTCCGCACCAACGATGCCGCCCGCGCCCGCGGCCAAGAGCCAGACCGGCAGCGCGGGCGGGAGGTCCTGGACCGACGCGACGTTGCCCAAGAGCCCCGAGATCGAGTTGGCAAGGATGAACGCAGCGGAGATGCCGGCCGCAACCCGCACCGACGACCAGCCGGCGAACAGGATCAAGGGGGTCAGGAAGATCCCCCCGCCCGTGCCAGTGAGCCCCGACAGAAGGCCGATGCCAGCCCCGGCCAGCACGGCCGGGAGGAACGGGATCGCCGTGGGCTTGGCATCACCCGCACCGGATCTTCCCGCTGTGCGCACGAGCTGGGCGGCCGCGATCAGGAGGATGATGCCGACGATCGGCTTGTAGATGTGCGCCGGGAGCACGAGCGCACCGCCGACGAACGCGAGCGGGATCGAGCCGATCAGGAACGGCACGAGGGCGCGCCAGCGGACGTGGCCCGCCAGGTGGAACCGGATCGTCACGATCGAGGCGACCAGGATGTTCAGCGCCAGCGCCGTCGGGCGCATCGTCGCCGGTGCGACGCCCACCAGCGCCATGGCCGCGAGATAGCCGGACGCGCCAGCGTGCCCCACCGAGGCGTAGAGGGTGGCCGCGGCGAAGAACGCGACGGCGAGGAGGAGGACGTCGTTCATCGCCCGCGATCGTAGCGGGCAGGCGGCCTGTGCCAGCGGGTCCGCGGCGCCCCGTCTTGCGGGTGACCCGGTACCGTATGGACGTGACTGCGCGGCCAACGGCAGACCCGCGGATCCGGCGGGCAGTGGAGCGAAGCTTCCTCGCGAGCCTGCCGCCCGCGGCGACCGATCGCCTCGTCACCGACGCGGTCCTCTTCGACGTGCCGGCCGGCGGCGTCGTGTACCGC
>JAJYMP010000278.1 GCA_021786915.1 Chloroflexota bacterium | reverse complement strand
ACGTGGACGGCGCCGACCGGCGTGGTGTCGTCGTTGAGCAGCCCGATGGGGGTGAACTCGGGCACGAAGTCGGCCTCGACCTCCTCGTGCCACTCCCGGCGCAGGCCGCCCGCCACGTCGCCGTCGCCGGGGTTGAGGTGCCCTCCCACCCCGATCGAGCCGAGGTCGTGGAGCCGGGCGTCTCCGCCGGCGCGGGTGCGGCGCATGAGGAACCAGTGCTCGCCGTCGCGGAGCACCAGATACGGGATCACCTGCTTGTGCGTGGCGTCCTCCTCGGCGTCCCCACGCCGCATGAAGCGACCCTCGCGAGCGACGATGGCGAGCGCCTCCGTGAGGTCCATCCTCCTCACGCCCGTCCACCCGTCGCCGGGGACGAGGGCGTCGCGCGGGACGACCAGGACCAGCTCGTCGGGGGTGGCCATCGCCTCAGGCCCCCGACTCGTCGGGCTGCCCGTGCGCGGGCACGTCCAGCAAGTCCGGCTGCCCATGGGCGGGTGGTCGCTGCTCGTCGGGCTGCCCGTGCGCCGGCGCCTCCAGCCGTTCGCGGGCTGCGCCGAGGCGCTCGCGGATCGCGGCCGGATCGGCACCGCCGGGCGCCTCGAGCAGCTCGAGCCATGCGTCCAGCCGGGCTCGATAGGCACGCAGCCGCTCGGCCAGCCGATCGGCGTTGGTGGCGAAGATCTCGGCGCCCATCGCGGTGTCGCCGCGAGCGAGCCGCGTGGTGTCGCGCCAACCGCCGGCGGCGAGCTCTCTCGCGGCTGCCCAGTCGCGGTCCTCGGTGCCCGGCAGCCCCGTCACCGCCTCGACGAGCATCACCGCGGTGAGCAGCGGAAGGTGGCTGACGGAGGCGACGAGGCGGTCGTGCCGGGCGGCGTCCATGAACATGGGCCTGGCGCCGCAGGCGGACGCCAGCGCCTCGACCCTCGCCGGGTCGCCGCCGCCCTGTGCCGCGGTGATGACCCAGGGCCGGTCGCGGAACAGGGTCGCCTCCGAGGCCACGAAGCCGCTCGTCTCCCGCCCGGCCATGGGGTGGCCGCCCACCCAGGGGAGCCCAGTGTCGCGGGCGACGCGCTCGAGCTCGGCCTTGGTCGACGCCACGTCGGTCACCGTGGCATCCGGCCGGATGGCGTCGCGCCACGACCCGGCGATGCGGCCGATGAGGCCGACGCAGGCGAGCGGCGGCGCGGCCAGGACGATGAGGTCCGCTTCGCCGAGCAGGTCCCTCGCCGACGAGAAGGCGGCGTCGATCGCACCCGCTGCCAGCGCCTGCCGCGGCCCGGTCCCCGAGGGCGTCCACGCCCCCACCCACCAGCCGTCCCCGGCCGCGCGCAGGGCGCGCGCCACCGATCCGCCGATCAGGCCGAGTCCGAGGATGGCGACACGCATGTCCCGATTATCACGCCCGGCCCCCTGGGGCGACGGCCAATCGGCCGCCAGTCGATTTCGTGGCCCTTTGGCCCGCGAGTCATATCCGACTCACATCTGAGCATCCGCCGCACGGCCGAGGCTCGGAGACCGCACCTGCACCCGGGACCAACGCCCACCGGGCGCGAATCCGAGTCCGAGGCGACTCGAACGCGGCTGCGGGCGCCGGATGGCTCCGCGATGGCGGGCTCAGCCTGCTTGGCCTCGTCGCGATCCGTGTCGCCGCTCCGCGCTCCGCCGCTCGCCGGTCGCCGATGGCGGCCCGGGGTCGTCCGGCGGGTTCACGCGGCGCACCCGCACGCGTCGGTCGACCTGCCGCCGGTCCGCCGCGAGGAGCCCGCCGCAGCGCGGGCAGCGCCGCTCCTCCGCGAACAGGGCCTCGAGCGGGGCGACCGTGTAGACCAGACGACCGCAGGCGTGACAGGCGAGCTTGGGCACGTGCGGATCCTACGCGCTGACCAGGCCGCGGCGCTCGCCTGCCGTGCGCCGCGGAGGCCGTCCAACGCCCGCCGCCGAGGCGAGCGAGGGACCCAACGTCAGGCGGGCACCTTGGGCAGCGACGCGAGGGACTGGGCCACGCGCTCCGCCGGGTACTCGTAGTCCTCGAGTGCGCCCTGCAGGTACCGCTCGTAGCTGCTCAGGTCGAAGTGGCCGTGGCCCGAGAGGTTGAACAGGATGACCCGCGACTCGCCGCGCTCCTTGGCCTCGAGCGCCTCGTCCACCGCGACCTTGATCGCGTGAGTGCTCTCGGGCGCCGGCAGGATGCCCTCGGTCCGGGCGAACTGGACGCCGGCGTCGAAGCACGCGACCTGGTGCACGCTCTGCGCCTCGATCAGGTTGTGCTCCTTGAGCAGCGAGACCAGCGGCGACATGCCGTGGTAGCGCAGCCCGCCCGCGTGGATCGGCTCCGGCATGAAGTCCGAGCCGAGGGTGTGCATCTTGACGATCGGCGCCATCTTGCCGGTGTCGCCGAAGTCGTAGGCGTAGACGCCACGGGTCAGCGACGGGGCCGCCTCGGGCTCGGCCGCCACGACCCGGTAGTTCGCCTCGCCGCGCAGGTTCTCGCCCACGAACGGGAACGTGAGCCCGGCGAAGTTCGACCCGCCGCCGGCGCACGCGATGATCACGTCCGGCCGCTCGCCGGCCATCGCCATCTGCTGCTGCGCCTCGAGGCCGATGACCGTCTGGTGCAGCATCACGTGGTTCAGGACCGAGCCCAGCGCGTACTTGGTGTCGTCCCGCGTCGCCGCGTCCTCGACCGCCTCGCTGATTGCGATCCCCAGCGAGCCGTTCGAGTCGGGCGTCTCGGCCAGCACCCGCCGACCGTAGTTGGTGGTCATGCTCGGGCTGGCGACGACGGACGCGCCGTAGGTCTCCATGAGCATCCGGCGGTACGGCTTCTGGTCGTAGCTCGCGCGGACCATGTAGACCTTGACCTCGAGGCCGAACACCGCGCCCGCGAAGGCGAGGGCGCTCCCCCACTGCCCGGCGCCGGTCTCGGTGGCGAGGCGCTTGACGCCCTCGTACTTGTAGTAGATGTGGGCGGGGGTGTCGAGCGCGCGCTCCAGGCGATGGGCGCGGTAGAGCGGCGAGGGGCGGTAGAGCTGGTATGCGTCGCGGACGGGGTCCGGGATCTCGATGTCCCGGTCCGTGGAGACCTCCTGGAGGATCAGCGACATCGGGAACAGGGGCGCGAGGTCCGCCGGGCCGATGGGCTGCATGGTCCCGGGGTGGAGCGGCGGCGACATCTGGATGCCCGCCAGGGCGAGGTCGGCCGCGATGTTGTACCAGGACCGCGGGATCCGCTCCTCGTCCAGGATGAACTTGGTGCGGCGGGGTGCGGCGCTGGCCATCGAGGGTGTCCTCCCGGGTTCGTGCGGACGTTGGGGAGGTGCGAGCCTAGCGCGTCGGCCGCCCGCGGGGCAAACGGTGGCGCAATCACGACCGCAGGGCGGCCTCCACGATGGGCTCGTAGCGCGGCGGGCCGCCTGCGAGATGGCTCCGGAACAGGGTCAGCGTCTGCACCTCGAAGCCCGTGCGCCAGTCGGTGGCAGCCTGCGCGAGGGCGTCGGCGATCGCGTGGCTGACCTCGCCTCGGACCGCGTCCGTGCGCGCCACGGTGAGGTGCGGGCGTCGGGCGCGCGGGTCGGGCGGCCAGCCCAGGCGGTCCAGCGGTTTCTCAAGCGCGTCGATGATCCGCATCAGCCCGTCGTTGCCCCGGTCCACCCCCAGCCAGAGCGTCCGCGGATGGCGGCCGTCGGGGAACGCGCCAGCCCCCGCCAGCTCGACACGGAACGGATCGACCGTCTCGGCGGCGGCGATCACGGCCAGGCCGACATCGGGCACGAGATCCGGCGGCGTGTCACCCAGGAAGCGGATGGTCAGGTGGAGGTTGTCGGTCCGGACCCACCGCGCCTCGCGGCCGAGCATGCTCGTCCGGACGGGGTCGATGACCTGACAGCACGCCTCGAGCGCGCTGGGGGGAACCGTGACGGCGACGAACAGCCGCTGAAGCTGCTCAGCCACCACGCTCCGGGCCGAAGCGCGCACGGTCGCTGCGCAGCACGTCGTGCGCGCGGTCGCGATCGCGCCAGCCGTCGATGTCGACCTGCTTCTTCTCCAGCAGCTTGTAGGTCTCGAAGAAGTGCTCGATCTCGACAAGTCGATGGGGCCGGATCTGGTCCAGCCGCTCGATGTGCTGCTGGTGGGGGTCGCCGAGCGCGACGCACAGCACCTTGAAGTCGAAGCCCATCTCGTCGTGCATCTCGAGGCCGCCCACCGGGCGCGCCCAGACGTGGCAGCCGGTGAAGGTGGGCTCGTCGATGATCAGCAGGGCGTCCGTGTGGTCACCGTCGTCGGCGCGCGTCCCCTCGATGAAGCCGTAGTCGAAGTTGTAGAACACGGCCGACGACAGGACCCGGTCCAGGCGGAACACCCCCGCCTCCTCGTCGAACTCGTACTTGTTGCGGCTCCCGCGCGGGATCTCGACCACGATCTCGACGACATCGGGGAACTTGTCGGCGTTGCTGCTACTCATGCGCGAACTCTAGCGGGTCGGCGACGCACGGGCTGCGGACGCCAACCTGACGCTTGGGCACCGCGCACGAAGTGCCATCGTGCTGTCTGTCCGGGGAGCCCGCCGCGACACGCGCCAGGGCACCGCGTGTGGAGCAAGGTCGTGCCGTCGGCGCCGGCGGCGCGCCGCGACACCGCTTACGAAGACCCCTCGTGCTGTCCGCCCCCGGTCCCGTCCCCAGCCACCACGTACGAAGGGCCATCGTGCTGTCTGCCCGGGTAGCCCCGCGTGGCCCAGCCACGAAGACCCCTCGTGTTCGGCGCGTGTCCGGGGCCAAGTACCCGCCGAGCACGAGGAGGGGTCGTAAGTGGCTGACGAACAGGCGATCGCGTGCACACGCCCCAACCCGTAGCTGTGCTCGCGGACCGGCGGGTGGCGAACAGCACGAAGCAGGATCGTGGATCCCACCGCCGTGCTACACGGCCGACGGACGTCGGCGCTCGCTCGCGGTGCTGCGACACCGGCCGCGGGTACGTCTCTTCGGACCTCGCCCAGCGATCTATCGCCCAGTCGCCGGGTCGAACTCCAGCGCGCCCCACCCGAGGTCGCGCTGTGAGTCCTCGTCGTCGAGGAGCCGATCGCCCCAGCGGTCCGTGATGCGGCGCATGCGTCGCTCGCAGCAGGCGCCGGAGTGGTGGGGGAGCACCAGCGAGGGCATCGGGGACCATGTACGCTCCATCGGCCACCCCTGCCGTTGCCGGGTGCGGCAAGGCCGGGTGGAGGGTTGGGTAGTGGACGCGGTGGCGAGCAGCAGCCCGGAGGTGGAGATGGATCCCGTACGGCCACGAGCGGTCGGCCCCGCGCAGCGAAGGATGGCCGCCGGACCGGCGACGCCCGGCATGGTCCGGGAGGAGGCGTTCGCCGGGGAAGACCGATGGGTCGGGGTCGTCCGAACCGAACCCGGCGTCCGGAGCGGGTGGCACCACCACGGCGACACGGACACGTACTTCTACGTGCTCAGCGGCGCCATGGAACTGGAGTTCGGACCGGGTGGCCATGAGCGACTGCGCGTGGGCGCCGGCGACTACGCCCACATGCCCCGCGGGGTGATCCACCGCGAGGGAACGCCGCCCGACCAGCCGGCCGAGGTGGCGCTCGTCCGGATCGGCCCGGGTGCGCCCGTCGTCAATGTCGAGGGCCCGGAGCCCGAGTAGACGGCGACAGGCGCAGCCGCCCGGCCGGGCTGAGCCATCGGCCTGCCCGCCCCTCGGCGGGGACGACGGCTCAGCCCGCGCCGCTCACCACGCAAAGTCGCGGCAGGACGCCGATGCGGACGGTCAAAGAGCCGAGCGAGCGCTCAGCCTCGATCCGGACCCCTGAACGGGCCGACGGCTAGGGCCCGGGCTCGCGGGCGAACGGGCGGACCTCGTCGGCGTCGTCGCGGGCGACCCGGTGAAGCCGCTTCTTCCCCGAGGTTCCGGTCGCGCCGGGTCGGGTGGCGAGTGCTCAGTGAAGGGCGGACGTTCGTCGCATGGACGGGAGCACGGTCGCCGCGATCCGCTCGAGCCCGTCCTCGTAGGCGGAGACCCGCGCGAACGTCTGCTGGTCGAACGGCCAGTAGAAGACGAACTCGTCGATGCCGAGCTCGCGGTACCGCCCGACGTAGTCGTTGAAGGCATCGGTGGAAAGGAACAGCTCCGGGTCGACGCGGTACGCCAGCAGGATCCGACGGAGGGTCCTCGGGTCACGGCCAGCGCGTTCGCACGCCTCCTCGAGCTGGACCACTCGCCGTCGCGTCGCCATCACCGCGTCCTCCAGCGAGACACCGCCGGCGTTCGTGCCCCGCATCGGCTGGCCGCCGAGCGTGTTCCAGCCGTCGGCGCGCCGGGCCGCGAGGTCGATGAGCCGTGGGCCATCGGCTGCGATGACGATCGGCGGTCGCGGCCGCTGGACGGGCGGCTCGATCACCGCCCCCGTCGTCGGATAGAAACCGGTGTGGTCGCGGACGGTCTCTCCCCGAAGGAGGCGATCGAGCAGGTCGACCTGCTCCTCCAGTCGGGCGACTCGCTCCGCGCCCGACGGATCCGCCCCGCCGACGATCGAGTTGTCGACGGGCGCCCCGCCGATGCCGAGCCCGATCTCGAGCCTGCCGCCCGAGGCGTGGTCCACGGTCGTCGCAGACATGGCGAGGAGCGCCGGATGGCGGAACGTGATCGGGGTCACCAAGGCTCCGATCCGAGCGCGGGAGGTGGTGACGGCCATCGTCGCCAGCAGCGTCCAGGCCTCGAATGAGATCAGGCCCGGATACTGGCCGGTCATGTGGTCGCCCACCCACAGGCTGTCGAAGCCCATCTCCTCGCCGCGCCGGATCCGGTCGAGGAGATCCGCCCACGGCGCCGACTGGAGGTACAGGAGGCCGAACCGCAGCGGCCGCTCGGACGGGTTCAAAGAAGACACCGGGATACCTCGAGCTGGAGTCAATCGGCGGAGGTTCCGCAGTGGCGGGGCACCTCGGACGAGCGCTCCCATCGTGGTCCCCGCTGGACACGACGTCAACGTCGTCAGGCAGGAGTGTCGTCGGCAGCGGAGCGACGGGCCATCGCTCGGCACCGAGGGCGAAGCAGCTCGCCCCGAATTCTTCGGGCAGTGGGATGGACGCCGGGTCGAGCGACCGCGGCGCCGGCGCGTCAGCCCAGCGCGGGGAGGATCTCGCGGGCGACGGCCTCGAGCGCAGCCTCCTCTTCGGGCGACCCAGGCCAGTAGAGGCTCAGCTGGCTGAACCCGAGCGACCGGAAGTCAGCGACCATGGCCGCGAAATCCGAAGGCGTGCCGATCGGTTCCAGGATCCCTCGGAACGAGAGGTAGCTCCGCCGGACTGATGAGCGGTCCCGGCCGACGCGATCGCAGGCCGCATCGAGCAGCGCGACACGCTTGGCCGTGGCGGCTAGGGCGTCCGCGTGGGCGAGGTGCCCTGTGGCGGACCTCCCCTCCGCCACGCCGTAGGTGTTCCAGCTGTCGGCGTACCGGGCAGCGACCTCGATCGCGCGCGGGCCGAGCGCACCGACGGTGATTGGCGGCCGGGGCCGCTGGATCGGGAGCGGAGCGAGGACCGCCTCGTCGATGCGGTGGTAGCGACCGGCGACATGGGCCTCGCCGCCCTCGAGGAGCTGGACCAGCACGCCGAGGCTTTCCTCGAGCCGGTTGACGCGCTCCCGCGGCGGCCAGGTGGGCAGGCCGAGCATCGAGTAGTCGAGGGGCGCGCCACCCGGGCCGATCCCCAGTTCGAGCCGACCGGCCGAGATGTGGTCGACCGTCATCGCCATGCGCGCGAGGAGGGCCGGATTCCGCAGCGTGTTGCTCGTTACCAGTGGCCCGACCCGGATGCGCTCGGTCGCCACCGCGACGCCGGCGAGCGAGGTCCAGCCCTCGTACCACGGGCCGCGAGGCGCGTACGGGTTGACGAAGTGGTCAGCGACCCAGAAGACGTCGAAGCCGAGGGCCTCCGCTCGCCTGGCGCGCTCGACGAGCACGGGCCAAGGGACGTCCTGGAGCGACAGGATCCCCAGCGAGAAGGCGGGAGCCGACACAGGGAAGCGTACTCCTTCCGATCCGTCCGTTGCCTGGCGGGACACGCCGCGGACGGTCAGCCACGCGCCGCCGGCGCCCAGATCTCCTTGTCGTAGAGGACCTCGAATCCCGTCCGGAGCATGTTGTGCAGGGACGGGTTCGGATCGTCGGGTGTCGCAGCGTCCTGCCGCGTCTCCGAGTGCGCGATCTCGCATCCCATCCGCGCCGCCTCGCTGACCCGGTGGGCCAGGAGGGCTGTCTGGTAGCCCCGACCGCGGAACTCGGGGTAGGTCGCCCCGAAGCCAAGCCACGCCACGCCGTCTCGGGCGAACATCGATCCCGTCGAGACGACGCGACCGGCCCCGTCGCGCACGCCGAAGTGTCGGAACCCGTCGGCGCCGACCGTTGCGCCGAACCATGGAGCGAGCACGGGAGGCACCCCCCACGCGGCCACGTTGACGGCTTCGAAGCC
>JAJYMP010000166.1 GCA_021786915.1 Chloroflexota bacterium | reverse complement strand
GGGTGTGGGCCGTCAAGTTCAGGGTCTCCAATAGTACGGACGCGTTCGTCATTCTCGACTACTACACTGGCGCGCTCGTGGAGACTGGCCTCGCGAAGCAATGATGGCCTGAGACCATCAGCCTCGGCACGACCCGTGGGGAGGTAACCGGACCGTTCCACAAGGACCTCGTTTTCGGACCGAGGTAGGTGTATCGATCCGCCGGTCCTTTCGGGTGGTCCAGGCCGACGGTACACGCAGGCTGCTCGCGGGTCGCAGGTATCGCTGCTGCGCGAGATTGCCCGTCCGCGTCGCGGCGGCCTCGCAGGCCTCCCGCGCGGCATCTCGGCGACCGAGCATCTCCAGGATGTGCTTGCTGAGAGAAGGATGACCGCGGTGTCTGGCCTGATAGGTCATTCTGCCTATTGACCCGGCGACCTGGACTTCCGTAGGATTCGACATGCCTGTCGAGATGGTTCATTGCTTCTGAGGAGACCATAGGGTGGGAGCGAGGCGGTTGCGTCTCTTGGCCTCAGTGGCGCTGAGCACGTCGTTTGTCTTCGGGCTGCTCAGCGGAACCGCCCACGCGGGAGGCGCGTTCAGTTCGTATGGCTACTACACCGTCGCCGGGATCCAGTACCAGAATCAGGCATTCATCTGGACGGATCCGTCCACATCACACGAGGTTGAGGCCACGACCACAGTCGGACCGTATAGCGGAGGCACCGCCCAGAATGGCTGGGTGGGCGCAGTGCCCCGAACCTTCAGGAACGGGGTCCTTTGGTGTACAGGCACATGGACATACAACAGCAGTCCCATGCCAGTGGGATCCCGGATCAACGCCACGGGCTGCCTCCAGTTCCTCATCGTGGACGTGTGGTCGAGTGAAGGGATAACCAAGGCCTGGAACGGCTATAGCTACAACAGCTACTACACTTTCATGACCCCGAATCAGAACTCGTGAGGGGACGACCATGCGAGCGAATGTCGGAAGGACGATCAAGCGCCTGCCGGCCATAGCTGGCGGCCTGGCTGCGTTGGCCGTAGTCGGCGGTCTCGGCGGCACCGCGCTCGCCTCCATCGGAGCACAGATCATGCCGCCTGCCGGGGTTGCGGCGACCCCCGGGGGTGCTCCTGCTCCCATCGTGCAGCCGAATTACCCGAAGAACGCATCCGGGCTCACATATGGGAGCCTTGAGGAGGCGAACTCCCCGGATTCTGCTCCCGACCTGATCCTGGTGGAGGCTACGAACGGGCGGGTGGGCTACGTGCTGAGGACTGCCCTGGACGCTGCGACCGGTGGCAACGTGTCCAATCCCTCCGAGGTAATAGCCTGGCAGAAGAAGGTCGATGCGATGGCCGCCGCTGGTCAACAGACCAGCATTCCGGTCTATCTTGCCGACGGAACGACACAGATCGGCGTGTTCGTTATTTCACCGTCGCGGGTCAGCCCTGAGTGATCCCCCGCGCATAACGGACAGTCCCGTCCCAGGGAGGCATTCGTGGTGGGAGGAAACCCACTCACCAATCTGTCAGGAGGTGAGCTCTCGGACGTATCGAGCGAAGAGCGGCTCGGCGAACGCGTAGGCTCCGCGGCCGGTCCGGCGAATGATCCCCTCCCTCTCGAGCTTCTCCACCGTCCGTCGCACAGATGTCGTCGACCGTCCGGGGCCGTAGATCGGCCTCCCGTGAGCGATGCGTGCCGCGGTGACCCGAGTACCCGGAGGCTCGTCGAGTCGCCGCCAGATCTCATCGAACTTGATGCGAAGGCTGTCGTATGTCTTCTGCTCGGCGAGCTCAACGGCGCGGCGAGCTTCGGGGCTCAGGCTCCGGATGGTCAGCAGATGCTCGCATGCCTCCATCAAGTGGCGGGGGTGGCCGCCCGTGAACTCGATGAGTGCGTCCGCATCGCCGTCCTCGAGCGGAACGTCGAGTTTCGCGAACCGCTGCTCGATGTAGCGGCGCCAAGCCTCCGCGTCTGGTGCCGCGAGAACGACCGGAACCGCCAACCCGAAAGGCATGAACTGGGGATCCTTGAAGAGCCGTTCGAGCACGCTGACTTCGGAACCCATAAACACGTAGGCCGTGTGGGTCATGCTGTGCTGGAGGATCGCCCGAACTCGAGTGAAGATCGTCGGGGATACGTTCCGCAGGTCGCTGAACTCGTCGTACACGACGACACACCGCTTCGACTTCTGCGACGCGAGGTCGTCCGCCAGGCGCAGTGCCCGCTCGAGCAGGGCCGATGTGGGGCGAGGTTCACGTCCGTGGAACGTCAGGGCAAGATCGATGTCTGACTGATAGAGGACGGGCTTCGGTACGCCTGCGAGGAGACTCCGCAGTTTGGCGAATGCTCCGACGGTTCCCGACACGTCGTCGTACGTCGTACGCGCGATCAGATCGGCGAGTTCCCGTTCGTCTCCGGTCGTCCGCGAGCAGTCGATGTACACGCCCCAGCCATCGCGCTTCCGGACACGCCGAAGCAGCTCGTCGATGACGCTGGTCTTGCCAACCTGACGAGGGCCGGTGAGCAACACAGAGTTGCCGTGCTCAAAGGTTCGTGCGAAGAGGTCCCGGAGGATGTCCTCGCGATCGACGAGATCCTCGCTCGGCACCGGGCCGCCGGTCGGAAACGTCCTCACGATCCTGGACACGGCGACACCTCGAGGATAGGCCGGGCTGCGGCACAAGATAGGCCATATCTCGGCCTATCATCCGCCGCCCTCCGGCCCACGTCAACCGCGAGGAAGGAGGCGGCTGCCAGGCGCCAGCCGCATTCATCGCACAGGCGCGTCGCCGGGTCGGAGAAGGCGGCCGCCCACCGCCTCGGACTGTCGCACTCGACGGTGAAGCACCACCTGGCGAATGCCCGGTCCAAGGT
The DNA here is from genome assembly GCA_021786915.1 of Chloroflexota bacterium. Next base: position 5,680 of record JAJYMP010000166.1, on the reverse strand, counting down.
GGGGGCGGAGACGACCGCGCAGCTCGTATGGATCCTGGCCCCGCGGCTGCCCGAGCCTCGCGGCTCCGTTCAGGTGCAGTCAAACTTGTTCGGAGAAGCAGATTCCGGCCCGAATGGCTATGGTCCGCGTCAGTCCACGGAGACGGCTGGCGCGATCACGCCGCTCCGGCGCCGCGCCGAGTGAAGGGACGAACCTGACATGGCGGACACGAAGACAACCACGAAGCGAAGCAGTTCGGCCAGGACGTCCGGTGACGTCTTCAGCGACGAAGAGCTCGCCGCGATGAAGGAGACGATCCGAGAGCGAAAGAAGGCGGCGAAGCTCACCCCGGAAGAGGCACGCACAGCCGGCGAGGCCGACGTCCTGGCCGCGATCGCGGCGCTGCCCGAGGACGACCGGGCGATGGCGGCGCGCGTCCACGAGCTCGTCCTCGCGGCCGCGCCGCACCTCGTGCCCCGGACGTTCTACGGGATGCCGGCGTACGCGAGGGACGGCAAGGTGGTCTGCTTCTTCCAGGCGAAGCTGAAGTTCAAGGTCCGCTACTCGACGCTCGGCTTCCAGCCCGACGCGCGGCTCGACGAGGGGGAGATGTGGCCGGTCGCCTTCGCCCTGACCAGCCTGTCGGCCGCGGGGGAGAGGCGGATCGCCGAGCTCGTCAAGAAGGCCGCGGGCTGAGGGCCGCCACGACTGAAGCACCACCTGGCGAACGCGCGGTCCAAGGTCGGGGCGACGACGACGGCGCAGCGATCCAGTCACGCGTGCATGACCGCCAGTCATGGCCCACCATCGATCAGTCGGCCGGTGGGGCCGGTATGTGATGGCGAGGCGCATGTGCCGCAACCCGGCCCTCACCCCCCGTACCGCTCGCGATACCGACGCAGCTCCGCCTCGCTGATCCGGTAGATGCGGCGACCGCTCGCGCTGGCCAGCACCTGGGCGATGAGCCGCCCGCGCAGCACCTCCTGCCGCACGAACTCCGAGCTCACACCCAAGCGTGCCGCGACCTGCGTCGTCGTGAGCAGCGGGGGTGTCGTCATGCCCGGAGCGTCGGCGCCGTCGCCGGGCTGTCCAGGATCCGGCGCCGTTCGGCCTGCCCAATCTGCGCAATGTGCGCAGCCGGCGCAACGCGCGCAGCCCGGACGCTGGACGCGCGGCCCTCCGCTCTGGTGTCGTACGCGCGACCCACTCACCTGGTTCGACCCACGAGGTGCGCGCATGACCGTCGAGGACCGCCCGTCCCCCCACGCCCCCGATCCCGACCCGCCGGACGATGGGCTCGAGGCCCGCCGCTGGCGCGGTCCCCGCGTGGGCTGGGACGAGGTGATCGGCCATGAGCGACCACGCCGCGAGCTGGCCGCGCACCTTGCGCTGGCGCGGCACGCCGCCGGGCCGGAGGGCACCAGTCCGATCACGTCCGTGCTGCTTGCGGGCCCCCACGGCACGGGCAAGACGCTGCTCGCCAAGGCCCTGGCCAGCGACACCGACCTGCCCGTGTACGTCATCTCGGCGGGCGAGGACGACGCGACGGCGATCGGCGCGGCGTTCGACGCGCTGGCCGGCGTCCCCGCGATCGTCATCATCGACGAGGTCGACCTGGCCGGACGCATGCGCTGGGCGGCGACCTCCGATGACGGCGTGCGCCGGCGGGGCAGTGCCCTGATGGCCGCGCTCGACGGCCTCTCGACGCGCCCCGGGCCCATGGTCCTGGGTCTCACGGCGGAGTCGTCCTGGTCGATCGACCCGGGCCTGCGGCGCCGCTTCGCCGTGCTGATCGAGCTCGAGGCGCCCGACGAACCCACGCGCGAGGTGATGTTCGGCCGGTTCCTCGGCCAGGTGCCGAGCGCAGGCCCCCTCGATGTCGCCACCGCGGCGCGGCGCACGCCCGACTCGACCGGCAGCGACATCCGCGCCATGGTCACCTCCGCCTACGGCCTCGCCCTCGCCGACGGCCTGGCGGCGGTGGACCAGGCGCACCTCGACGAGGTCCTCGCCCGCCATCGCCGCTCGACGCCCGCCCGTGTGCTCGGTCCCGACGCCGTGCGCCACCTCGCCGTCCACGAGGCCGCCCATGCCGTCGCGGTCTACCTGACGCTGGGGCCCGCGGCCCTGGCCTACGCGACGCTCGAGCCGCAGGCGCGGGGCAACGCCCACACCACGCTCGACCGCGCCTGGGCGGAGCGCCACCCGATGACCAGCCGCACCTGGCGGGCCCAGGTCCTGATCGCCTATGCCGGGCCCATCGGCGAGGAGCTCGTGCTGGGCGTGCGCATGCTGGGGGCGGAGCACGACCTGACCGTCGCCACCCGGCACCTGCGCGATGCGCTCGACGAGGGCCTCGATCCCGACATCGGCCTGGTCGCCCCGAGCGTGCTCGAGTCACGCCGCACGCATCTTGCCCGTGAGGGACGCTCGCTCGTCTGGTCCGCGGTGCTGCGCGCCTCCCGGGCCGCCGAGGCCGAGACCCGCGCCCTGCTGGAACCCCGCCGGGCCGTCATCGAACGGGTCGCCGACGCGTTGGCGGCCGCGGGCACGCTGGCCGGCCCGCGCCTCGCCGAGGCGATGGAAACGGCGGGACTGACGCCGGCAACGATCGGCGGGGCGGGGGAGGGCCCGGCGTGAGCCCGTGCGCGGCGGGCGGCACGAGGGTGCCCGGGCGCCCCGGCACCGGCCCGGCGTGACATGGCGGACGACTACGCCACCGCCCTCGCCACCATCCGCAGCCAGGTCTATGCCCTGCTGGCCGAGATCGACGCCCTCGACCAGCCGCGGGCCGTGGTGATCGCTGCCGCGGACGCGGCCGACGCCGGGCACCCCGCGTACCAGGCCGCCATCGCCGGCCTGCTGTGGGCGACCACGGAGGTGCCCGGGCTGGGGATCAACATGGGGGCCGTATGCGCCGAGGTCGCGCGCAGCATGGCGCTACACCCGGTCCTCGCGGGCCTGTCCCGCGGGGACCGCGAGCACGTGATCAGCGCCGCGCAGCGGGTGGTCGCGGCGATCCTGTTTGGCCCGTGGCTGCCGCTGGCGGATCAGCAGGCGCTGCGATCCGCGTGGCGGATCGGCACGTCACGCCGTGGCTCGCCTTGAGGGGGCCGGCCCGAATCGCGAGCCGAGCCCTGCTCCCGCATCGCTCGGCCAGCGGCTCCGTCGCGCGCGCCTCCGGGCGGGCCTGACGCAGGCGGCGCTCGGGGCCGCGCTCGGCCATTCCCAGTCGGTCATCGCCCGCTGGGAGTGGGGCGCGCTCGAGCCGCGGGTGCCCGACCTGCTCCGCCTGGCGGCCGTCCTGGGCGTGTCTGCCGATGTGCTGCTCGCTGCGCCCTCGCCGGTCCCGCGGGCCCGCTCGGGACGCACACGGGACGCGGGCGACGCGCGCCGGCTCGGCCTCGCGCTTCGACTGGCCCGGCTCGACCGCGGACTCGATCCGTACCCCGCGGGGCGGCGCGCGCGGATCGCGCCGCGACGCCTGCGCCAGATCGAACAGGGCGCCGATCCCAGCCTCGCTGAGCTGCAGCGCCTGTGCGGGGCGGTCGGTTTCGACCTCGTCGAGCACGCGGCGAGCACAAACCTTGACGAGTGGAGCGGGCTCCATAGGGTCCAGCCGGACCCGCCCCTCCGGCTGGCGTCCGTCTCCCCTCCCGATCGGAAACGGGAGGGAAAGACGGAAGCGTAGCGACACTACCTCGGTTGTGAGCATCCCCTACGGGATGCGCGGCCACCTCCGGCGGGCGGGTTCGGACCATCGAATCGCTCGACCCGGAGGTACTCGACATGACCCGCACTGGTTCCGCCCCGCTCACCGACCACGTGCCCCTCGACCGCGACGGCATCGTCGACGGCTGGTTCGACCGCCTCGAACCGGCCCCCTCGGGCGAGATCCGCCGCCTGGCCGATGAGATGGTCCGCAGCTGCAATACGCACGACGCCGTCGTCTGCTACGCACAGGAGATGGCCGCCTACCTCGGCTGGTGCAATCGCCACGGCGTCGACCCGCTGGTGGCGTGCGAGGACGACGCCTTCGCCTACGCCGCCTCGCTCTCCCGCTACGCGCAGGGGACGCAGCACCTGAAACTGACGGTCGTCCGGCGCATGTATGCGAAGGCCGCGCACCGGAAGCTGATCGCGGCGAACCCCTTCGCCGGGATCACGCTGCCCTCGCGCCTCCCGGAGACCAACACGCCCGCGCTCACCAGGGCCCAGGTGGAGATGCTCCTGGGCGCCATCGCGGCCAGCTTCGACGACCCACGCCGTGGCCTGACCGCGAAGCGCGACTACACCCTGATCACCATGATGGTGCGTCTGGCGCTGCGCAGCAGCGAGGCGTCCGGCCTGCACTGGGGCCGCTTCCAGGACCACGACGGGCGGATCCGTTCCTCCTTCATCGGCAAGGGCAACAAGCCCGCCCACCTCGATCTGCCCGACGACGTGTGGCAGACCCTGCTGCGTTGGAAGCGCGTCTACGAGCGCGCCTCGGGGGTGACGCTCAACCGGGCGGACCCAGTGTTCCTGCCCTGTGACTCACGTGCGCTGAAGGCTGCCCGCGCGCGCGTCGGGCTGCAGCCCCTCGCGGCAATCGCCCGCCGCTCGGTCCACAACATGGTGGTCGCCCGACTCGCGGACGTCGGGCTGGAACAGGATCGGCTGGCCCCGCACGCCCTCCGTGCCACCGGCGCGGTCCTGGCGTTCCGCGCGGGCGCCTCCATCATCGAGATCAAGGAGCTGCTGCGCCACTCCTCGGTCGACACGACGATGCGGTATCTGCAGGCGCTGGTGGGCGGTGCGTCGCGGGCGGCGATCGACCGGATCCAGCTCGACGTGCCGCGCTGGACCGATCCCGACGATGACCCGCCGCAGGATGACCCGCCCGGGGGCGTACCGACGCCACCTGATCAACCAGCGATACCGGGTGCCCCGTGGGCCGGGGCCGCCCCGCAGCGCGATGGCGGTGCTCCCGCTATCGGCCCTTCCGACACTCGCTCGCTCCCCGCGGCGACAACCCGTGGCCGGCAGCTGCCCCCGGGCAGCCTGATCCGCGATGCCCGCCGCTGGACGGCGGTCCCCCTCGCGGAGCCGGCGCGTGCCTACCTGGCCGCCCTGCCCGTGGACCGGCCCGCCAACGTGTCGCGCATCCACCGCCTGGTCGGGCGTCCGGCGAACGTCGTGTGGGCCGCGGAGACCGAGCTCGCCGCGGCGGGCCTCATCAGCTTCTCATCCACCCGCCGGCGCGTGGAACGCACCCCGGCCGGGATCGCGGTCGATGTGCCGATCGCGCCCGACGGCGCGCTGTCCGAGGTCGCTCGCAGGGTGCTCGCGGAACTGCCGACCGGCGGCGCGACGCGCTGGGGACACCGGGTGCGTGCCGACCTTGGTCTCGACGTGGAGACGTTCGCCGCCGCCGTGCGCGAACTGCGCGGCACCGGCCTCGTCCGCACGGGGCGGGGAGGGAGCGTCGCTCGGATCCTGGGCGCCGGCGGCGCGTCGGCCGCGCCGCCAGGCAGCGAGGCGGAGCCACGGCCGAAGGCGGCGTAGGGGGACGGGATCGACTGTCGGACGGCGAACTTCCCCTGGCAGGTGTGGACGGAAGGCGCTCGACGGGCGCGCCGGCGCCAATATCCGCCGTGCTCCTGTGCACCGCACGTTCCTGCTCTCGGGCCTCCTCGTCTGCGCCTGTGGGAAGCCGCT
>JAJYMP010000783.1 GCA_021786915.1 Chloroflexota bacterium | reverse complement strand
TCGTCGAAGACCGAGATCGAGCGTTCCACGCTCCCACGGTTCACCACCACGCGACCTCCGTCAAGAGCCGACGCGCGCCTGCTACCAGGTAGTCAGCCCGAACACGCACTGACCCGCGAACGGTGCCTGCGCGAGTCGCTCGCCTGATCTGACCATCGCAGCCCCCCTCGCTTCAGGGAACCCAATCACCCCCGCGGATTACCACCAACTACCAACACCTGCTGCCGGTCTCTGAACGAGAAGAGACCGGCAGGACGTGTTGATTGGAAGTGGTAACGTACGCGTCCCTGGCGTCCCAGAAGGGAAGTCAGGCGTTGCCTCGACCCAGATCAGCACCGGCAGCTCGCTGCCTTGACCCGCGCCATCGCGGATCTCATGTCGTCGCCTGGGGGACGTTCCACCGCCCTTCAGGGACCTACCGGAGCTACCGCTGCTCGCCGGCCGTCGGCGACCCTCACCGTTTCACCGTCCTGCTCGCCTCGGGACCGCGCCGGCGAGGGCACCGCGGGGCGCCTGCCTGCGCGAAGCATCCAGGCTCGCACGTCGTGCGCTGCGGCGTGTATGCCCGCGCGGGTCGCCCTCGGCAGCGATACCGCTGCGCGCCGGCCGACGGCAGCAAGCCGCACACCTTCACGCCCCCACTCCCCCGCGCGCACGTCCATGCTGGGGAGAGCTGCCGCGAGTGCCTCGAGCTGCGGGGCTTCCACCGCGGCGAGCGGTCTGTCGCGCGCCGTCACCGCCTCCCCGCACGCGTGGTGGCCCGCGGCCTGTCCGATGCCGCGCTCGGGCTGAGCTATGCGAAGACAGGGCTCGGCGCGCTCACCGCCGCGGGCCTGCCGACCCGCCCGGGCCGCCGCCGGCCACCGGCGAAGCCACCGCGCCCGCGACGGCGGTGGAGCACGCGGAAGCGCAAGCGCCGCTCGCCGGCGAGCAAGAACATGGGCCGCTTCTGGCAGATCGGCGCCGGGCTCGTCGAGGCGTTCGCGCCGGTCGTGTGGGCGCCTGTCGAGGCGCGCCTTCGTCAGCGGGCAGCCTCGATGCGCGAGGCCGGCCAGCCACTCGTGTGGATTCTGGACGAACTCCCCATCTACGGGCGGGACGCCGCGGGCAACGCCAAGAAGAGCGGCGGCTACGCCATCCTGGTGCTCGCCGAACTCGACTGGACCGATCCCGCCGTGCCCGGCGCCACCAAGCTGCGGCTCGTCCGCGCGATGCCGGCCCTCAACGGCACGGCCTGGCGGCTCGCCTTTGCCGAGATGGGCTACGTGCCCGACATGATCCTCTCGGACGCCTCGACGAGCATCATCAGCGGCGTCAGCCGCCACTTCGGAACGCCCGGCCCGCTGTTCGTGCCGAGCATCTGGCACATCGGACAGGCGCTCGAGAACAATGCGCTCGAGGACGCCCTCCGCGGGCCCTACCGCGACGCCTTTCGGGCGCACCTCGCGCAGCTCGCGCGCGACGGCAAGGCAATGGAGAGCGTGGCCGCCTGGCACACCTGGTGGGACACGCTGGGGGCACTGGCGATCCAGAGCCGGGCCGTCAGGCTCGACGACCTGCGCCGCAGCCGTGCCAACTACGAGGACCGGATGGCCGCCGCGCTGCCGGCCCTGCTCGCCGATCCGCGCCTCGGCATGAGCACGGGCGGCATCGAGAGCCTCAACCACACCTGGATTGATCCGCTCCTCGCGCAGCGCCAATACCAGTTCGCCAACATCGAGCGCACGAACAACCTCTTCGACCTCGCCGTGTGCCGCTCCGAGGGCGCCTTCACTGACCTCAACGCGGTGGCCGCCCTCATTGAGGCCGACGAGCTGCCGTGGGGCGGCTGGACCGTGCCGCTGCGCGCGATCGCCGACCCGCAGCCGCGCCGCGGCACATACAGCTCACTGCGTGACGAGGCGCTCATGAACGCGATCGCCGAGGAGCGCGGCCTTCTGTGAGCGGCGCGCTGTGGGGCCCGCCCGCGAACCTGCGCCTCGTGGTGCTCGACCTCGAGACGTGCGTGGCCCCCGGCAACGCCCATCGCATCGTGGCGCTCGGCGTGGCCATCTGTCGGGCCGGAGGAATCAAGCAGCGTTTCGGCTGGCTCATCAACCCGGAGGTGCCCGTAGATCGGAAGACCACCACGATCCACCACCTCACCGACGAGCACCTCGCCGACGAGCCGACGTTCGCGGAGGTGCTCCCGGAGTTCGCGCGGCTCCTCGAGGCCCGGAACCGCGAGCGGGTGGTGCTGGCCGCCCACTGGGCGGGTTTCGACGTGCCCGTGCTGCGCAACGAGATCGCGCGGGTCAAGGGCGAGCCGCTGCCCGAGCTCCCCATCCTCGACACCGCCGGACCGCTCGTGCGCCTCGCCGGCGTGTCGCTTCGCTCTCACAAGCTCACGCGACTGCTCGAGACACTCGGGATCGAGAACCACGCCGCGCACGACGCGCTCGCCGACGCATCGGCCACCGCGGAGTCCGCCTGCGAGCTCCTGCGGCGAGCCGAGGAGGCCGGCTACACCGACCTCGACGCGCTGCTCACCGAGCTCAATGGCGGGACCACGGGTTCGATGGTGGCGGCACGTCAGCTCGAGCGGTCCCGGGCTCCGAAGATTGCGGCACCCGTGGTCACACCCTCACACATCGAGACCCACGGGCAGATCCTGCCCGAGCAGCCGACCCCAGGGCAGTTCGCGCAATGGCGGACTTGGATCGGCGAGTGCGCCTCGCTCCGCTGCGACGGGTTGGCGGGTCGGAGCGCCGCCGCTCCGCCGCGGCACCTGCGGACGCTCCTGCTCGCGGCCCTGCGGGACGCCGCGGCCGCTGGCGATCAGGCAGGCGCGGCCACCGTGCTCGGCGCGCTCATGCCGCTGCTGGGGTTGCTCCCCGACACGATCGAGGCGATGCGAGCCGAAGGGCCCCAGCTCACGCGTCTCACCGGGCAGCGCGGTCAGCGCGGCGTGGCGGTAGCCCTGCACAACTGGCTCGAGGCCCTCCTGGCCCCGATCGAACGCTGCGGAGCACACGATCAGTGTCCGGCCTGCCGCGCCGGGGATCCATGTCCCACTGACGTGTGGCGCGCGGGGCTCGTCTCCTCCGTGATCAGCGCGGACCGCGTCCAGGTCGTCGCCTTCTGGAACACGCGCTCGGCCACCGTCGCGGCGTCGAGCAAGGGCGCGGGGCGCGGCTACGCGGCCATGCACTGCAACGCGCCCTTGCTCGCCGATACCGTGCTCCGCTTCTGTCACGCTTTCTACCGGGAGCATGGCGAGGCGGGCACGGCGGCGCAGCTGACGGACCAGGTGTGGCGCCAGGAGGGCTGCCGCGACCCCTACATCGCCGAGGCTCGGGCCATCACCACGTCGGCAGGCGGCCGCCCCACCGACCTCGTTGCCGCTCTTCGGGACTGCCGGCGCGTCCTGCGCGCCCGGAACGGGAGCACTGATCCCGCGTGGTCAAGCCTCGCGATCCGTGCGGCTCAGGTCGGAGCTCGCCTGGCCCGACTGACGCACCCTCCGACCGAGCATCACCACTCCCTCACGCCGCAGCGCCCGACGCGCCAGCCGAGATTCCTGCGGGCGGGGTAACGCCGGTCGCTACCCCGCCCGATGTCGCACTCGAGCGCAACCTTGACGGAGCCATCGCCTGCATGCACGGCGAAGGAGACAGGGATGGGGCGATCAACCCAGCCGTCTGGCGGACCGCGCTCGTGCCCTCGCGCCTTGGGCCGGACGAGGGCCAGGTCAGCGCTTGGGCGTGGAGACCGGGGCAGTGGGCCCAGGCGCGAGGGTGAGGCCGACCAGGCCGAGCCAGAGGGCCGCCCACCCGAGGAAGTCGAGCTCGCCGACATAGACGTATGCGCCGTGCCAGTTGAGTAGGGCCGGGAACCAGGCGCGAACCGGTCCCCACCACCAGCCTTGGACAAGGAGATCAACAGCGGCGACCGCCGAGCTCGCAACCAGGAGACCCGCGCCGGCCGCGACGAGCCAGCGGGTCCGCGACACCAACGGCCGGGTCAGCGCGCCGACCCCAAGGACGGTCCAGGCAAGCACCTCGAGCGCCCAGGGGACTTCTCCGCGGTTCTGTGTGACCGGTGCCACGAATGCCGCAGCCGCGAGAATGAGTCCGGCCACACATATGCCGCTGACGGCAGCCGCGAGCTGAGGGCCTGACCATGTGGCCAAACGGCCCCGTCGGGCTCCCACGAGTTGAGCAATGCCTGCCGCCAAGAGCCAGGCTCCAACCGCGCGGAGCCCAGACTCGACCAAGGGATCCACGTATGGTCCGGTCGGCAGCGCGAGGGTGGGCTCGCTCGGTGCGGCGAGCCGCGCGAGCAGGTTGATGCCGACGCGATAGACCACGGCCAGGGCAAACACGACCGCACCAAGGACGAGTCCGCGGTCGGCGGAGCGGAGCCCGACCGGACGGAGCAGCACGAGTGCGAGGAGGCCGACGATCAGCCCATCCGAAGCAACGCCGGCCGCCAGCGAGAGCACATACGCAGTCCCGGAAGCGCCAGGCCACAGCATCATCAGGTCCAACAGCACGATCGCCGCGGCGAGGGCGGCGGCCGCCCATCCTGCCAAGGGGCGCACCCAAACGGGCACAGGAGCCAAGTCTCGGTGGTCGGAGTGTGCCGCGGTCCTCATCGTCCGCCTCGCTCGGTCCATCCTCGCCAGCGTAACGGCTCGTATCGGCCGGTCAAGGCCCGGGATCTCGTCGGGGTTACCACCACTCAATCAACACGTCCTGCCGGTCTCTGAACGAGATTAGTGCGGCAGCAAGTGTTGGAAGATGTTGATAGGACGAGCGCCCACACTGCCGCGGCAGCCTGCGAGGTTGTTCAGAAGCGCAGGTGATCGACTTCGCTGCCGAGCGTCCAGACGTCGCGCCCGCTTGCGACCATGAAGTCGCCGAAGGATCCAGTCAGCTGCACGCCGGCACCGGTCTGGCGCCCCGTCATCGGATCGAAGGGGATGACCCGCGGCGTCTGCGCGGGCGGAGCGCCCGGGTCGAGCACCCACGCCCCGTCCGCGGTGACCGCGACGCCCTCGAACTGGGCGGGGTGCACCGGCAGGTCGCCGAGCATGGTCACGCGACCGGTCTGCAGATCGATGCGCGTCCAGGCGAACGTCGTCGTGCCGCTGACCTGCGCCCCGTAGAGAGCATTCGACGTCGCAACCAGCCAGCCGAGGCCTTGCGCCACCTCGGTCGTCAGGACGATCTTGAGATTCGCGGGATCGATCGCCTCGAGGGTGACGTCCGAAGCTCCGCCGTGCGCCAGGACGACCCAGATGCGCCCGCCCGCGATCGCCACGCTCACCGGAAGATCCTGACTGGGCGAACCCGACGCCAGCACGACGCTCCCCAGCATCTGGCCGGTCGGCGAGACGTGGACGAGGGAGTGCTGGGCGCTGACGACCCACGCGCCTGACCCGTCGGCGACGAGTTGGCCGGGCAGCTCGAGCGGCACGGTCGCGAGGATGTGACCCGTCGTGGTGTCAATGCGCTGGACGGTGTTCACGTATGGGCCCGGCGGATGGGCGCTGGCACCCGTGCTGTTGGTGACCCACAGCGAGGTCCCGTAGGCGGCGAGCGCGCTGGGCGCGAAACCAACCTTGACGGTCTCCGTGACCTTCCCGGACGTCGGGTCGATCCGTTCGACCGTTCCCTGGGGGTCACCGCCGAGGGTGATCCAGGGCGCGCCGTCGGCCACGGTGATCCACAGCGGGCCCCCTGCCGTGGAGGGCAGTGGCGTGCGTCCGACGAGACGCCCTGTCACCGGGAACGATGGCGTCGTCGAGGGGGACGGCGTCGCCGTGGGAGCGGGCGCAGCCTCCGTGAGCGTGAACGCGTGCGGTGTCAGCTTCGCGGTCGCGAGGTCGAGCACGGTCGGCGAAAGGGTGCCGTGGCCGGCCTCGAACGCCGCCTGGGGGAACTCGCCGGGCTGGAGGAGGACGGCGGCGTGATCGTTCGAGACCTGCGTCCAGAGGTGGTAGCCGGGCGTGCCTTCGGGCGCCGTGACGAGCTCACGTAGCGCTCCGCCGAAGCTGACGATCGCGATGCGCGAGGGCAGGGCCGCGGCCGGGAGGCCGGCCCCCTGGTTGCCCGTGAAAGTCGGATCGAGGCCAGTCTGGATGACGAAGCTCGACCCGTCGGTCGTGACATAGCCGCGGTCGAACAGGACGTCGGGGATCGTCCAGGCGAGCCGCCTGGTCGCAAACGAGTAGCCGTAGAGCGTGTGGCCGCCGTACGTGATGAGCGTCGTGTCGTTCGTGGCGACGGCGATGCCCTGGACCGAGAACTGGACGTACGGGATGCCGGCCAGCGGACGCATCATCGTGACCGCGCTCGCCCCCAGGCCCGGGGTGCCGCAGGCGACGAGGGTGCGCCCGCTCGGACTCGCCACGAGGACGCTCGCGAGCATGTTCAGGGCGAATGGGGTTGCGAACCCGGTGGACAGGTCGAGCCGATAGACGGCCGGGTTAGCGAGGGCGGGACCTGATTGCACGAGGAAATACAGCGTGTCCGGCGCCATCGCGACCGCGGTCGGCACGACCTGGGCGGGGACCGCGGCGCGCGACACGACGGCCCCGGCGGTGACGTCGCGCACGATCAGCTCGTCCTTCCCGGTCGCTCCGAGGCTGACGAGCGACACGACGAGGTTGCCGCTCACCCCGAGCGGACGCTCGTTGGCCGGCAGCTCGAGGTGCGCGCTGTCGTCGAGCATGCCGGCGGCATAGGGCGGCGCGGCCTCAGTCGGACCCATCTCGACCCAGGCGCGGTTCGTCAGCCCGTCGGGCAGTGCGACCGCGCCCGGCGCTCGCGAGGCGGGCGCGGCGGGCGACGCGATGGGAGAGGGTGAGGGGCTCGGGATGCTCGACGTGCCCGGCACGAGCGCGTTGTTGCGCGGGAGCGTCGAGGCGAGGAGCGCGACCGCGACGGCGAGGATGACGAGGGCGAGCGCCGCTCCGGCGAGGCGCAGGCCCCCACCGAACCAGCGTCGGCCGACCACGGCGTGGAGATGCTCGGCCGGGATGCCTGCCACCCGGGCGTGCAGCGACCCCGGCGCGGGCCGGTCGGCGTCCGCGATCCGGCGGGCCGCGTCGCGCACGCGCTGCTCGAACTGCTCGTCGTTCATGGGACGACCTCCCGCGCGTCCGCCTCGAGCGCGGCGCGCAGCGCGCGCAGGGCGTAGTGGAGCCGGCTCTTGACCGTGCCCGGTCGTTCGCCGGTGCGCAGGGCGATCTCCTCGATCGAGCGGTCCTCGACGAAGCGCAGGCCGATCACGATGCGCTGGTCCGCTGAGAGCGAGCGCATGGCCTGCTCGAGCGCGTCGGAGCGGGCGAAGGCGTCGGCGTGGTCGGGCGCTGCGCCAGGGTCCGGGTCGGCCAGCGTGACGGGTCGCGTGCGACGGCCGGCGATGCGATCCCGGCAGACGTTCACGACGATGCGCGTGAACCACGCCTCGAAGCGGGCCGGATCGCGGACCTCGCCGAGGTGCTCCCAGGCCCGCAGCGCCGCGTCGTGCACGGCGTCCTCGGCCTCGGCCCGGTCGCCGACGAGGATGAAGGTGGCCAGGTGATAGGCCGCGTCGAGCTGCGTCTCCGCCAGGCGTGCGAACGCGGCCTCACGCTCCCCCGGGGCAGCCGCGCGATCCAGGGTCGCCATGTGCCTCGTCTCCCACGCCGTGATGACGTCCATCGTGACCGACATGACTGCCGAGCGCGACGAAAGGTTCAATCTTCGTCAGACGTCATCGTCGGCGCGGGTCGATCCGGCGTCCAGTCGCGCCGGGAGGTGCTCCGTTCCAGTGTCCTCGCCGATCAACAGTCCCGCAACACTTGCTGATGGGCTGGCACCGCTGGCGCGCCACCCGGAGGACGGTGCCGCTCGGCTATTGGCCGGCGAGCGCGCTCAGCGGGAGCGCCGAGATTCCGAGCTTCGTGCCCGTGGTGTCGTAGCTCTGCCAGGCGAACCAGCCGTCGCCGAGCTGCTCGCTCCAGATGTTCGGGGTCGGTGTGCCCGCGAGGAGCCTGAGGCCCGACGCCGCGCTCCAGGCCGTGATGCCGTCGTTGCGACCCTCGGTCCCGCAGCGAAGGATCACCATGCCCGAGCTCGCCGCGAGCGGCACGCAGCTCACGGCGCTGTCGGGGTTCAGGACCTCGAGCGAGCCCCCCTGCACACGCAGCGTCGCGCCCGCGTTCGTCCCGGCGCCTCCCTCCGCGACGACCACCGCGTCGCCGTCGAGCACGAGGTACAGGGGCGGCCCGAACCAGCTCTGCCCGAGCGTCCCAAGGGCGACGGTGCTTGCCGCCCCGCTCGCCAGCGGCGCACGCATCACTCGCCACTGGGTCGGCCCGCCCGGGGCGTCGGCGTTGGGTGACTCGGTCCAGGCGACCGATGACGCGGAGAGGGCAAGACGCTCGACCTGGCTCTGGGTGTCGATCGTGCGCTCCAGCGTGCCGCCTGACAGCGAGCGGATGCGGATCGCGGACCCAGCCGGGAACTGCGACGTCGGGTGGTCCACGTCGTAGGCGACGCGGCCGCCGG
>JAJYMP010000303.1 GCA_021786915.1 Chloroflexota bacterium | reverse complement strand
GAGGATCAGGGGATGAGAGCGACGCCCCGCGTCGGCCGCTGACGCGGCCTCCGAGGGGGTGGCCAAAACCCCGATCCAGGGTGGCCGTTTCGCGCGGACTGGCATGGCCAATTCAGCGAAATACGCACTTCAAGGACGTCGGGCGGCCAAGGGTCCGGCAGTCCTTCGTCGATCACGATCCGGTCTCACGCCGAACAATCCTCGGCCGTCTCGTCGAGCGACGCACGCTTCGCCCGCGTTCTGCCGGATTCGAAGGTGGCTCCGCGTTCATGACACCCGAGAACCGACGCTCGCCGACCGGCTCGACGAAGAGAAGTCGGCGCGCCTGGTTCTCGACGATCGTCAGTTCTCCGGCGACAATGAGGTCGATCGGTGACGGCATTCCGGTGTGGAGCCACTGCGTCGCTTCGCCCACTCCGAGTGTCCGGCGGATGCTGCTCACGAGCGCGTGAAGACGCCAGAGGGTCCGTACCGTCCTCGGCCGCGGCGCGGCCCCCGCCCCCTTCCAGTGGTGAACCGTGCGGAGTCCGATGCTTGTTGCCGCCGCGACTTGTTCGTAGGTGAGGCCAAGCCACTGGCGCAGCTCTTCGACAGCGACCAGCTCCCTGCTCTCGACCTGCTTGAGCTCGCCCGGGTGCGCCGTGGCGCGCGGCGCGGCGAGGGTTGGCGTCTGCGTCGACGCAACCGGATCGAAGCCCGCCAAGAATCGTGACCATGGCCGGGTCCGGTGCAGGGTGAGTGCGTGGAGCGCCCTAAACGTGCTTGTCGTGAACGCGATCGCGTAGTTCTCCTGTACGAGCTCGAGACTGGTGAGCGTGCTGGCCGGGAAGGAGTAGAGCGAGCTCAAGGCCCCCAATCCCACGATCCTGACGTTTCCGCCGAACGATGGAGCGACCGTGATGAATTCGCCGACAGCCCACCCGTACTGCGTCGACGGGATAAGTTGGCCCCGAGCTATGGGACCGCCGAGGGACTCATGCGTCGTCGGCGTTCCGGCAAAGGGACCGACGTCAAACTCCCAGTCGCGAGCCTCGGCTGGAGGCGTCACCACCCACGGGACATCGATCTCAGTCGCGACCACGGCGTCCCCCTTCAGCCAGCAGCCAAGATGCGTCGCAGCTCAGGCGTTGTTGCTTGTTGGAAGAGCTGAAGGCTCAGCTCATTGAATTGACCAGCTGCCGCCTTGATCCCGTCAGCATCGAAAGGCTGCAGGACACTGCGGAAGACGTCGAAGTCGAGCAGATAGGTCAAGCGGCCTTCTTGGTTCTGATCGGCAAAGAAGCCGTGCCGCAGCAGACACTGCGCGCCCTCACCGAGGTCGAGCACAACCTGCTGCTGCGTCGTCTTGATTGCGGATCCGAGCACATTATGAAGAACGGGGCCGAGGAACTCGTCCGCGATGTACCCACGCCACCCAGCAGCCGTCTCGACCGGCGGCTCGGAAACCCGGTCGATGTATCTCAGCCCGAGTCGCTGCTCGGTCGCAGGCCCGATCTCTGACTGCACCGCATCCGTGAGCTCGGCGAACCTGGATTGGAAGTCGCCGTCCCAAGTGGTGTAGCTGGTGGTTTCGAGGGCAAAGTGGTCGGGCATGACCGACACGGTCCACCCGTCCTCTGACGAGAGCCGCCAGCCCGAGTACGGCGACTCGGACGGCAGGAGGCTCGCCCCCGTCACACTGATCTGAACGTCCAGTCTTGACCCCTTGACGGCCTCCAGCTTTGGATACCGCCCAGTTCGTCCTCCCAGCCGTTCGTGGATGGCGAACATCAGCTTCGGGTCGCTGACCGCAAGGGTCTCCTCGAAGCGCACTTGACAGACCACGAGCTGGAGCGGGGACCGAGCCAGAGGGGTCCTGTCCGGCTCAGGCAGTCTCATAGACATGTCCATTCCCTGCGCGACGGCGCCATAAGTTGCACTGTAGTTGCACTTTAGCACGGCCTGACCGAACCGCTATGGGCCATACGGCGGAGGACAGGTAGGACGGTGACAACCGGCCCGCATCCGTCGGCGGATCAACACCAGCTCCGGACAGCTCTACCGAGAACCGCAAGGGCCGATCGCCTGATGGCGGCCGCCCGGGAGCGGACCCTAACTGGGTGTCTCGACTGATTCTCGGGCCACCGGGGCTTGAGCACAGCGCTCTCAGGGACGGCCCGGACTCGCGGCGGGCGCGGTCCGCGACTGCCGTCCGAGCGTGTGAGCAGGGCTGCGAGTGCCGGGCCGGTTGTTGGGCCGTCTTGGCGCTCTCGTCTAAGCTGCCTTAGTCTAAGGCGCCTTAGATAAGGTCGAGGGCGGATGCGAAGAGAGTTCATCGACCGGCGCCAGGAGCGAGCCGAACTCGATGAGGCGTGGGCGTCTGGACGGCCGGAGCTGGTCGTCGTGCACGGCCGCCGCCGCGTCGGCAAGTCGGCGCTGCTGACCCGCTTCGCCGCCGGCAAGCCGCTCGCCTACTACGTGGCCGCCGAGCAGCTCGAGCGCGACCAGCTCACGGACATCGGGAAGGCCCTCGGACAGATGTCCTCGGACCACGGGCGGCGCGGCCGACCGCCGCGACTCGCGGTCCGCGACTGGGACGAGGCGCTGGCCATCGTGACGGACGCGGCCGCGACGCGCCGGGTAGGGCTCGTCATCGACGAGTTTCCGTATCTGGTCGCCGCCAACCGCGCCCTGCCGTCGCTGGTCCAGCGGTGGTGGGACGCAACCGGGTCCGAGTCGAACGTGGTCGTCGTCCTGGCGGGGTCGCAGCAGTCGATGATGCGATCGCTCGTGTCGTCCGAGGGCGCCCTCTACGGGCGTCCGACCCGCGCGCTCCACCTCCGCCCGTTCGACTACTACCACGCCGGCCAGTTCGCCAGGGCGTGGCCGCCGGAGGATCGGGTTCGCCTGTACGCGGTCGCGGGTGGCATCCCCGACTACCTCGAGGAGTTCGACACCGCCCGCCCCCTCCGCGACGAGCTCCTGCGGGTCGCCTACTCGCCGGCGGGCCGGCTGTTCCGCGAGGCGCCCGACCTGCTGCGCGCCGAGTTCAACGAGCCGCGCACGTACGAGACTGTGCTCCGCGCGATCGCCAACGGCTACCTGTCCCCGGGCGAGGTCGCGGCCCAGGCGGGGCTGGGCGCGGCGAACCGGGTGACGCCCTACCTCGACCGGCTGATGGAGCTGGGGATCGTCGAGCGCCGGGTGCCGCCGCCCGAGGCCGGGCTGCCGCGCTCGCGCAACAGCCAGTACGTGATCGCCGACCCGTACCTCCGCTTCTACTTCGCGCTGCTGGATCCGTGGCGCAGCGCGATCCAGGCGGGTCAGGGTGCAGCCGTCCTGGCGCAGCAGTGGGGCGAGGAGTTCGACCGACTCGTCAGCCGTGCGTTCGAGGAGGTCGCCCGCCAACACCTGCGGCGGCTCGCAGGCGCGGGGTCGGCTGGCCCCTTCAGCTCGGTCGCGTTCTGGTGGTTCGCCGGCGGGGACATCGATGCCGCGGCGATGGCGGGGCCGCGCCTGGCGGCGGCCGGATCCGCGAAGTGGACTCGCGACCAGGTCAAGCCCGGCGACCTGTCCAACTTGCGCCGGGATGTGGCGATCGTCGCCCCGGCGGATGCGCCACAGCTCTTCCTCTACGCCAGGTCGGGGTTCGACCGGAACCTGGCCGGCGCTCCTGATGTGACCCTCGTCGGCCTCCGCGACTTGTACGCGGCGAATCTCGACTACGAGCGGATGGCCACCCGGCCCCGGGCATGACGGGCCGGCCAGGGCGGGGCCGGGCATCGCTGGAGGGCCGAGCGCCGCCGCTCGACGCGCTGTTCGTCGCCTTCCCGATCGCGTTCCGGGGACGGATCGTCCAGTACGTCGGACGCGTCCTCCGGCCCATGGAGGGGAAGGACCGCATCGAGGTCCACGACTACGTCGACGCGAACGTCCCGGTGCTCGCGCGGATGCTGAAGAAGCGTCTGGCCGCATACGCGAGCCTCGGCTTCGATGTCCGGGGGATCACCGGTCGGCGGCGATAACGGCGGCCAAGGCAGAGTGTCCCGTGAGGGCACCGCGCGACACCCTAACTGTCGCGATTCCCGTTCGGGCGCCGCGCTCAGAGCACAGCGCTAACGACGCCAGGACTTCCCAAGCAGAATGTCGCGGGTTCGAATCCCATCTCCCGCTCCACTCCCCGTTTTGTGCTCACGGCGACACTATGCCTGGTCGCCCGCGTTGACACGCGTCGCGATCCGGCCACCGGCGCTTCGAGCACAGCGCTCCACTCGCCCTCGCGGGCCCCTTCGGCACACCGAGAGGCCGAGGCCGGTCGGCACGGGCCGCGAGCGCAGCACCTCGAGCACGACCCAAACCGGCCCGCCGCGGCGATTTGTCCCCGGCTGCCGGCGTCGTCGCGGCTGTGGCTGGTCAGGCGCGTCGAGCTGAGCTCGCTCAGGAAGTGTGCCGGGCGATATTTGCGAGCAATATGGGCACGCTTTCCGTGGATCCGGTCTATGTAAACTGTGCCGTGCCAATTTGTGGTGGTGCATCGCCACTGTTTAGGAGCCCATGTGACGATCACGAGGCCCGGGCGCGGCCGACCGAGCCGGGAGTACATCCTCGCTCAGGTCGACGTGGGCATGGGCGACCTCGCGCGGGCCGGCGGCCTGCCCAGCGCCGACGAGAACGAGCAGATCTGGCGTGACATCTGGTTCGAGGAGGCCCACAACAGCACCGCGATCGAGGGGAACACGCTCGCGCTCAAGGAGGTGCGGACCCTCCTGGAGGAAGGGCGCCCCGTCGGCAACAAGGAGCTGTGCGAGTACCTCGACGTCCAGGGCTACGCACGCGCGGCCCGGTGGGTCTACGCCCAGGCGACCGCGGACGAGGGCGAGTGGGGTCGCGCGGGAGCCGTGACCCGCGCCGAGCTCCGGGAGGTGCACCGGCTCGCCCTCGGCCTGGTTTGGGATGTCTGCCCGCCCGACCGACCGCCCCTCGACCCGCGCGAGTCGGCGGGCAACTGGCGGGTCCACGACATCGCCCCGTTCCCCGACGGCATGACACCGCCGCCGTGGACGGAGATCGACGCCCGCATCGGGGACTGGCTGGGCGCGGCACAGGCCGGGCCGGCCGCGGACGAGCACCTCCTCGCCTGCCTCGCCCGGGTCCACAACGCGTTCGAGCGGATCCACCCGTTCCGGGACGGCAACGGGCGAGCCGGGCGCCTGCTGCTCAACCTGCTGCTGGTGCGAAACGGCTACCCGCCCGCTGTCATCCGGAAACGGGGCCGCACCGCATACCTCAGGGCCATGCGCCGGGCCGACCGCGACGACTTCGCGCCGCTCGCGGAGATCCTCGCGAGGGCCGTCAAGGAGAGTCTCGACCGATTTCTGCTGCCGAACCTCGCCGGGCCGGTCAAGCTCATGCCGCTCTCGGCGCTCGAGCGCAGCGGCCTGTCGGTGCGCGGTCTCCGCGCGGCCGCCGAGAAGGGCACGCTTCGCGCGGCCAAGGACGCCAACGGGCGGTGGATGAGCAGCAAGCGATGGGTCGACGAGTACGTCGCCTCTCGGCGCATCGGACGGCCCAGGGGACGGGCCGCGACGGGCGGGAGCCAGCATCTACTCTAGGGACCTCATAGCAGTAGCGGAGCGCCCGGCACGGACGAGAGCGACCAGCCCCGCTCGAGGAGCGACCCGTCGTACGCCGACCTCCGGCGCGAGGTCGAGCGCCTGCGAGCCGAGAACACGCGGCTGCGCGGCCTGGTCGGAACACCCGAGCCCGACCCGCGGGCCGCGAGGACGTCTACGCGACTCGATGGGAGAGCTCGCGCGCCTCCAAGGCGGGCTGGAGCCCAGCCCTCGTCGGCGGGCCTGCCAACGCCGGGAGGCCTGACCGCGCGTACCTCCCCCTCACGGATGCTGTGATCGAGGTGCACCTCTCAGGCCGCCTCCACGTCGGGCTGTACCCGCTCCTCCGGGACGACTCCTGCCGGCTGCTGGCGTGCGACTTCGACGGGGCGGGCTGGCCGCTCGACGCGCGGGCGTACCTCGACGCAGCGCGGGCGACGGGCTTCGACGGCGCGCTCGAGCGGTCCGGCTCGGGCGGCGGCGCGCACGTCTGGATCTTCTTCACCGGGCCCGTGCCCGCGTCTTCGGCGCGGCGGATCGGTGCGTGCCTGCTGCGCGAGGCGATGACCGTCCGCGCCGAGCTCGACCCTGCCCCTTCAGGGACGGTGCCGGCGCGGAGGAACGACGGTGTTCCTCGACGACTCGCTCGAGCTGTTCTATGACCAGTGGGGCTTCCTGTCAGGCCTCCGCCGGACGCCGCCCGAGGTCGCCCGGTCGCTGGGGGAGCAGCTGCGCGACATCCCGGCCGGGCCGCTGGAGCCTTCGTGTCGGCGCCCGTTCCGCGGCGAGGCCGCGAAACCGCCCGCCTCGGTCGCGGCCGTGGCGGCCGCCATGCTCGAGGTCGACCGCATCGGGCTGCCGCCCGCCCTGGTGTCGTCGCTCAAGCACCTGGCCTCGGATCCGCTGCCGGACTGCGCGCGCCTCCGCCACTGAGTCCAGCAGGAAACCGAAGTGGAGACCGCTCGGCCAGACCGGCTCCGGATCAGCCGCCAGGGCCAACGAGAAGTTGTCGCCGTCGCGGACGACCAGCGCCTCGCCCTGCCACTCGAGGGACCGTCGAAGCCGAACAAGTCGCGATAGAAGGCCCCCGCGCGATCGACGTCCCGCACGAGCAGGTGCAGGTGGTGCAGGTCCATCTCGCACTCCTGCCTCCGTAGCCTTTGCAGCTCCGAGGACGATCCTCGCCTCGGACGATCTTCGCTCCGTCAGGTCAGCAGCTCTCGTGCCCCGCCCTCGTCGTGCGCTGATCCCTGCCTCCCCGATTCCGTCCCACCAACTCGAGCCGGAAGGGTCGCTGCCACCATGCCTGCCAGGACCAGCAGCCCGCCTGCGATCTGCAGAGGCGACGGCCGCTCGCCCAGGAGCAGCACGGCCAGCACCGTGGCGGTGATCGGGTTGAGCAGCAGAAACGCCGCGGATCGGGATGCTGAGATCCGCCTGAGGCTGGCGACGGTCAGCACGGGACCGAGTGCGGCCACCGCCGCCATCCAGCCGAGGGCCACGAGCGCCGCGAGCGACGGCGACGACGGCGAGAGGGACGCCGGGTCCGTCGCGAGCAGAAAGCCGCCCAGCACCGCGGCGGTGAGGGCGCAGTTCGCGATGGCGACGCTCATGCCGTCGAGGCGGTACGGGCGCGACCAGCGCCTCGTGAGGACGAGATAGAGGGCGAACGAGACGGCGGCGAGCACGCCCCAGCCGATGCCTGCGAGGTCGGTGGCATCGGGTGCGAGCTCCGCGAGCATGGCCGTGCCCACGACGGCCAGGGCGAACCCGGCGAGCACGCGAACGCTGAGGCGCTCGGGCAGGAGCACCGGCGCGATGACCGCCGCCAGCACCGCGTAGAGCCCGGCGACGAATGACGCGATGGCCGCCCCGACGTGCGCAACGGCGAGGTTCATCGAGGCGAGGAAGACGGGCCCGCCGAGGGTCGCCAGCGCGAGCAGGTGCGTCGACCGTGCCAGCCAGTCAGGAGCGTCCGGACGGCGAGTCGCGTGGCCTGGGGCGAGCGGACGGCTCCGCGGGAGCCGAGGGAGGCCGCGCCGCAGGAACTGGACCACCGCCAGGACGAGCGCGGCGAGCAGCGCGCGCCAGGCGGCCGCCGGCACGGGCCCGAAGGCGTCCAGCGCGAATGACGTGGCGACGTACGCAGAGCCGAACCCCATCGCCGCGAGGGCGGAGAACACCTCGCCGAGGTGGCGTCGCGGGCCGGCTCCGTCGTCCAACAGGCTCCTCCTCGCCTCCGCCCGCGCGCTCCGGGCAACAAGCCAAGGCGATGAGCATCGCACGGCGGTGGATGGCGCGGAGCGGAACCTCGCGGGCCGACCAGACCGGGTCGGAGCTGGAAGTGCCCCGCGAACCAACCGTCCGTCGTCGTCCGGCGCGGCACAGCACGCGGTCATGGAGCATCCGTCGCGCACCCGCCAACAGTACCTTGACATGGGTGACTAATGGCCTGAATCTTCGTATATCTCGTAATGGCAGGCGTTCAGGCCGCGATCGGGGCGAGCGGCAATGAGGGAGAACTCATGTTGTCGCGGTTTCGGAAGTTGGTCGTCATCGGCGCGGGCTTGGCACTCTTGGGCGGGCTTGCAGCAGGACCCCTCGCAGCCGCCTCGTCGACCAAGAAGACCTACGGCGTCACGGTCACCCCCGCCACCCTGGCGTACGGCGCCCCGAGCATCACGTCGGCGTTCACCGCCACCTTCACCAACACCACCCCGGGCGGCACCTCCAGCATCAACTCGCTGAGCCTGACCGCCCCGACGGGATACACGATCGACAGCACACCGGCCCCCTCCTTCACCACGACCACGGGGAGCTCGGCCGGGAACCTGACGTCGAGCCCCACGACCGTCACGGTGACGAACCTGTACCCGGTGACGTACGGCCAGTCGGTCACCCTTTCGTTCTCGGCGACCGTCGACACCTCGAATCTCTCGTGCGCGACGGCGGCTGGCGCCTGGACCACCTACGCTTGGACCGGCGCGAACACGAGCGGCA
>JAJYMP010000627.1 GCA_021786915.1 Chloroflexota bacterium | reverse complement strand
CGTGAAGTCGCGGTGGAAGAACACCGCCTTCGACTGCGCGTGGTCGAGGATGTAGGCGATGTCGTGGGGCGTGAGCCGGATGTTGATGGGGTTGAGCACCAGGCCGGCCTCGAGCACGCCGTAGTACGCCTCGAACAGCTGGTGGGTGTTGTAGGTGATGAACGAGACGCGGTCGCCGGGCTGGAGGCCAAGGTCGTGGAGGGCGTTCGCGAGGCGGTGCGTCCGCTCGGCCCAGGCGCGGTAGGTGAGGTTGATCTCGCCGTCGACCACGCCGACCTTCTCGCCGAAGTAGGCCGCGGCCCGGTCGCGGAAGTCGAGGACCGACAGGGGCACGAACACCAGGATCACCTCGGACGGAAATGGGAGGGACGCTGTCCCGCGCAGTGTCGCCCCTCCGGTGCCGTCCCTGCACGGTGTCGCGACGTACGCCATGCTGTGAGCCGCCCGCGGATGGACCGCGCGGCCGCAAGACCGGGGTGATGCTGATGCGACGGACCACGCGCGCTCTCGCGCTGGCGACGATGCTGGTTGTGGCTGCCTGCTCGGGCAGCGTCGCGCCGTCGTCGGACGTCACCTCGACCCTGCTCCCGGCCGCGTCGTCGCAAGCGTCGTCCGCGTCGACGGGCCCGTCGACCGCGCCCAGCGCGGCGCTGTCGGCTTCGGCCAGCGCGTCGACCGCGCCCAGCGCGGCGCCGTCGGCCAGCCCGACGGCCTCGCCGAGCCCCACACCCAAGCCGACGCCCGTGCCGACGCCGGTCTGCACCTCCGGCATGCTCACCGGGAAGGTCACAGGCTGGCAGGGCGCGATGGGCAGCCAGATCGCCACGGTCAAGCTGACCAACGCGTCCAGCGCCACGTGCAACCTGCGCGGCACGCCCCGGCTCCAGCTGGTGGACGCGGGCGGCCACATCCTGATCGACTCGCAGACGCAGGGCGCAGCGGGTCTGCCCCACGTGTCGCCGGGCGACAAGACGTGGCGCCTCGTGCCCGCCGGCTGGGTCACCACGATGGTCCAGGTGTCCGACTACTGCGGCGCGACGACGCCGGTCCTGCCCACGACCATCGGGTTCTACCTGCCGTCGAACGGGGGCCGGCTGGTGGCGGCCGCTGGCCCCGGCGGCGCCGTGCCTCCGTGCTACGGGAGCCCCGGCGATCCCGGCTCGATCGCGATGAACGGCTGGGCCCACTAGGACCCGTGCAGGACCGGCACCGCCGGGTGCACGCAAGGCGACCGAGAGGCAGACGCTGGGCCGACCCCGCTACGCGATGGGCCGCCCGGCGCGCAGAGGGCGCGCTGCACGCAAGGCCACGGCGAGGCACCCCGCGCGGAACCCGAGGACGCGTCGAGCGCGCGCCGGATCAGCCGGCCGGAACTCGGTAGACGCGGCGCGCGTTGTCGGCGCCCACGAGCCGGGCGGCGCGCTCGGCGTCATCGCGTGACCAGTCGCCGCGCGCCACCCAGTCGCCCAGCACCCTCGACATCGCCCGGCGGAACAGCCACGAGCCCAGCAGGTGGAGCTCCGGGACGAACCCGGCATCCGAGCTGAACAAGACCTTGGTGAACGGGGCCAGCTCGATCGACTCGCGGACGATGGCCTCGGACGCGGCACCAGCGTCGGCGACCACGGGGCCGAGGTCGAGATAGACGTGCGGGAACGTCCGGGCGAGGTATCCCGCCGAGCGCTGGTGCGGGTACGCGTGGAGCAGCACGATCGGGGCGCGCTCATCGGTGGCCCGCAGGAACCCGGCCAGCAGCAGCGGGTCGGCGAGAGACAGCGGGACGGGCCCAGACCGAGCGATGCCGGCATGCACCTGGAGCGGCCGGCCCGTGTCCAGCGCCGTCCAGATGCCGAACCGCACGAGCGCCTCGTCGGCCAGTCGGGGGAATGCGCCTGGACCGGCCGCCCGGACGGCGTCGGCCCAGCGGACGGCGGCGTCCGAGACGACATCATCGCCGGGGCGGTCGAGGCCGCAGTCGAAACCAGCGCGGTGGGCGAGGGCGGTCTGGAAGCCCACGGCGGGACCATCCCCGGTGAGCTCCCCCGAGACGGCGGCGCGGAACGCATCGGGCCACGCCGCCGGGTCGGTGAGGCTGCAGATGAGGCGGTCGGCCAGCGCCTCCAGCCGGACCACGCGCGACGCCCTCGCCCCGGCCAGCGCGCCGGTCTCGGCCGGGCTGGTGAGGCGCGGACCGCCGCCGACACTGCCCAGGCCGAGGCCGTCGATGCCGCCGGCGTCGTCGTCCACGATCACGCGATCGAGCCCGGCCCTCGGCAGCAGCACCTGCGCGATGGGGATGAGCCGCTCGTAGGCGCGGCGGGCGACGAGGTAGTCCTCCGGCGCGACATGGGCATGGGCGCGGAGCAGCGGCCCGCACCATCGTCGGACCGCGAGCCAGACCTGGGTCTCGAAACCGGCGGCGGCGACGGTGGACGGGCGGTCCGATCCCAGCAGCATGCCGGTGAGCGTCGCGTCGTCCGACCGCTCGCGGACCACGCCGTGGACGTGGTGGTCCACGAGCCGGATCGTGGTCAGGACCTCGTTCACCACGGGGTCGAGGCCGTCGCACAGGCCCGCCTCGCGGATCGCCTGCGCCGCGAGCTCCGACGCCATCGCCGTGCCTCCTCGTCACCCTCGTGCGGTGCCATGGCGCCGCGGCGTCAGCCTAGCAGCGCGAACCGCCGAGGGTGCTGGATCGCGGCCGAACCCGCGTGGAGGTGCCTCGAGACGGGCCCGCGGTGACGGTCGCTGGGACCACGCCAGCGGTAAGGCCGGCGGCAGGCCGGCGAGGCCAGCCTCAGCCTGCGCGGGTGGCCAACGCCTGCACGGCGTTCGGCTCGCCCGTCCCGCGAACCTTGACGCTGTCGAGCAGCTGGGACACCCACGGCACACCGGTCGGGAACTGCTCGGCGAAGACCTCGACCAGCTCCGGGTCGAACTGCGCGCCGGCCATCCGGCGCAGCTCCTCGATCGCCGCGTCGTGCGGGATCGGGTCCCGGTAGGGGCGCCCCTCGGTCATCGCCTCGTAGGCGTCGCAGATCGCCACGATCCGGGACCCGACCGGGATGTCGTGCCCTGCCAGCCCGTGGGGATACCCGCGCCCGTCGAACCACTCGTGGTGGTGCAGCACGATGGTCGCCGCGTCACGCAGCGCCCCGGCCTGCTCGAGCACGACCTGCCCGATCTTGGGGTGCTCGGTCATCATTCGCCACTCGGATGGGGCGAGCCCGCCGCGCTTGGTGAGGATCTCCTCGGGGATCGCCAGCTTCCCCAGGTCGTGCAGCAGGCTCGCGGTGCGCAGGCGGTCCAGCTCGCCCTGCGGCAGCTCGATCGCCCGGGCCATGGTCAGCGACGCCTCCGCGATCAGGGTCGACGGGCGCCCGGCCCAGACGGGCCGCGCCTCGAGTGTCGCGAGGATCGCGTCCTGGGCGGCGGTCACGGCGGCGCGCCCCACGTCGAGGGCGGCGGTCCTCGCCTCGGCGCGGATCGGCGAGCGGCGGACCGTGTCCTCCTCGCCGGTCTCGCGGAAGACGTAGACGTTGTTGCGGCCGAGCGCCTTGGCGGAGTAGAGCGCAGCGTCTGCGTGGCGGACGAGGGCGTCCACACGCGGCAGGTGGTCGCCCAGGCTCCCGGCCACCCCCGCCGACAGCGTGACGGTCGCGTTGTTGCCCTCGCGCAGCCGCACGGGCGTCCCGGCCACGGCGCGGCGGAGCTTCTCGGCCATCGTGGCGGCGGCGTCGGCGTCCGTCTCCGGGAGGACGAGCAGGAACTCCTCGCCGCCGAAGCGGCCGACGAGATCGGTCGAGCGGATGTTCGCGGCGATCCGGTCCGCGACGACTCGGAGCACGGTGTCGCCCGCCTCGTGGCCGAAGGTGTCGTTGAGCCGCTTGAAGTGGTCGAGGTCGACCATCACCACCGACAGCGGCCGGCGGTAGCGCGCGGCCCGGCCCAGCTCCTCCTCGAGTCGGGTCAGGACGGCCTGGCGGTTGGCGATGCTTGTGAGGGGATCGACCGTTGCCAGCTGCCATGTGGCCGCGACGCGCTCCGCGAGGCGCTCGAATGCCCGGCGCAGCCGGGGATCCTCGATGTGTCGCGCATCGGCAGCGACGAGACGGAGGTCGTCACCCGCGGTGGTCAGCCGCTCGGCGAGCCTGGCGAGGCGGCGCTGCTGGCGCCGAACGATGAGTGCGGAGAAGCCCACGGTCCCGGCCAGGGCTCCAAGCAGCGCCACGACCATGCCAGTGGCGCAGGCGGCGACGAGCGCGTCCATGTCTCTGGACCTCGTTCGGGCGCCCCCACATCTCCCCGGGACACCTTCTCCGCAGCCTACGTCGCGGCCCGCCGAATGCTACTGGCGAGATGGTCCTGCCGGGTTCGCACCGGCCCGCGGCGGTGCCCGACGACACCGGCGCAGCCCACCAGGGTCATGGCCCGTTGGTACTGCCCGGCGAGCGGCGCGTGGGGGTTCTCCCCGGCCGTCGCCCGGCCGCGCCCAGCCTCCGGCGCGCGGGCGTCGGCTCGCGGGCGTCGGCGGGCGTCAGGCGGCGTCGGCGGTCAGGAGCGCGCGCGCCAGCTCTCGGCCCTCGGCATCGTCGAGACGCCACGCTCGGCCAGCCGGCTTGCCGGCATCGTTCGACCCTTTGGCGGTCGACCCGTCGGACTCGTCGAGGTCGTCCCCGTCGGGCAGCGGCCAGAGGCTGCTCGTGACGCTCGCACCGGCTGCCGCGGGCTGGACGTACTCGATCCGGAAGCGGCGCGGGATGGCACACGTCAGCCCGCTCGCGGCCCCACCCGCCGCGAGCAGCGCCTCTTCGAGGTAGTCGAGATAGGCCGCGTTGTTGACGTGGTCCATGGGGTCGATGTCCTGCGGCCGGACCACGGTCGTGAACGTCGCCACCCCATGCGGCGGCGCAGGGGGCAGCGTCACGCGGCCTGGCTCGAAGGGCTCGGGCGGGACGTCGAACCGGGCGAGGAACTCAGGCGGGAAGCGGCCGGGCATGCCCCGGGCCGTGTCGAGGATCACCCAGTCCGTGTGGCCCCAGGCGGCGAGCGTCCCGTCGTCGAACCGGCCCTCCGTCCGCCGGCGTGCCCACACCCGCCGGAAGCCGATGACCTGCGTCGAGAGCGTGATTGTCTCGCCCAGGGGCAGCGGCGCCAGGATCGCCAGCTCCGCGGCCCGGACCACCCAGGCCAGATTCCGCGCGGCGTACCAGTCGCGCGTGAACCCCAGGCGCTCGGAGTGGATCCAGGCGAGGTCCTGCGCATACCGCAGGAGCGCCGACGAGCGCACGAGCCCGTCAGGCCCGCACTCGTCGAACCGGGCGCGATACGACACGGTGATGCCCCGGCGCTCGGCGGCTGCCGCATCCGCCTTGAGGGGCCCCATCGCGCTCACGCCGGCTTCCTTCCCGCCAGCCGGTCTAGCCCCTCGAGCGCGATCAGCCGCAGCCCCTCGAGCGCCACCGGCCCGCGCTCGCGGACCAGCCGGACCTCGCACGAGCGCCGAGCGTCGAACACCACCAGGCCCACCACCAGCTTCTCGCCCTCGTCGGCGGCACCGCGCCGGGCATCGTCGAGCTGGTGGATCACCTCGCCCTTGATCCCGCGCGCGCCCCACTTGCAGTCCCACGCCTCGGCGGCGGCCTCCCGCTCCACCGTGACGTCGTACGGGTGGATCTCAGCGGGCCGACCGTCGAACAGGATGCGGCGCTCGCGGTGGACGGGACCGGTTCGCTGGGCCAGGAGCCGTTCCGTCATCGCCTCGACGATCGCGCCCCGGAACTGGCTCCTCGCCTGGTCGCCGCGGTCGGCCACTGCGAGCGACACCGCCAGGACTGCCTCGGAACGGTCGCGGAGCGGGTCGCCGAGGGCCGGGGCCGCCGGGCCGAACAGCGTCGGGAACATCGTGCGCCAGCGATCGGGGTCCGCCGATTCGCCGTTCATCACCGCCCGGGCCAGCAGCCGCTGCGTTGTCGTGGCTGCTGCGAGCAGATCCGCGGCGCGCTGGACCAGGGGATCGGCCTGGATGTGGGCGTAGACGACGGCGCGCCCGTCGGGTCGGGCCTCCATGAACCGCATCAGGCGGCCTCGCCGAGCGCCGCCAGGGCGACCTGCGGCAGCGTCGACATCCAGTCGATGGCGCGGTGCGGGTCCGAGATGGCGGCGGCCTCTGCGCCCAGCGCATCGATCGCCGCCTCGGCTCCCGCCGGGGCCGCCTCCGCTCCGCGCGCCTCGGCGACGGCGCGCAGTCGGGCGCCCCACACGGTCTCGAGATCGGCGAGGTACTGGAGCTCGTCGCTCACGGGCTCCGCGGTGGCGGAGAGCGCGTCGAAGGCGGCCTGGACGCGTGCAACCAGGTCGGCAACGGTCGTGGACATGCCGGCAGCGTACGCCGCGCGGGCGCGACGCGTGTAGCCGGGAGCCGAGGGGGCGCCCGGGTGACTAGTACGGCTCGGTGCTGGTCTCGAGCGAGAGGGCGCCGTCTGGCCGCTGCGCGAGTCGGCGCATGGCGTCGTGGTTGATGCGGGCCAGCTCGCGCCGCCCGCCGTCGTCCCAGCGCGTGGAGTACGTGGTGACCGCGCGATGCCGGATCACGAGCGCGGCCTCGCGCTCGCCGATGCGCTCGAGGCGAAAGACCGTGTCGAGCACGGCGCGATAGAGCTCGGGCATGTCGGCGGTCGGCGTCTGGTGCTCCACGGACCCAAGGGTGCCGCGGGTGGCGTGATGGACCCATAGCCGTGAGGTCCGGGTGGCCGCAGCCATCGGTCCGGGGCGCGGTGCGCTCGGGCACCACGCCCGATGCGTCGGGCTCCGTGGGAGCTGCATCGTTGCAGCGCCTCACCCCGCGCCCAGCCTGGTGTCACGGACCTATCTGGACGCGTTCACCCTCACCTGGCTGCGCGCATCGCTGCCGCGCACCTCGCTCGTATCGCCGCCGCGGGGCGGGGTACGAGCCGTACCCTCGCGCGAGCCGGCGCGGGCCTTCAGTCCCCGCGGTGCTCCCCGCTCGCGACTCGGAACCCAGGCCCCATCCCCCGCGCCGGCTCCCGCCGGTCGATCACCCGCTCCACGATCGAGGCCGGCGGCCCCTCCTTGAGGCGGGCAAGCAGCTCCTCGAGCGCCTCGCCGGGACCCTCCGCCACGACGTGGACGCTGCCGTCGCGCTCGTTGGCGACGAAGCCGTCCAGCTCGAGGTATTCCGCCTCGCGCAGGACGAAGTAGCGGAAGCCGACCCCCTGGACGCGTCCACGGACCGAGGCGTCGAGCCGCTCGCGGTCGGGGCCGGTCATGAGGCGCCTCGGCGCGGCGCGCACGCTCGCGCCGAGCGGCGGAACGGCTCGCGGTCGAGGCCGGTCACGCGGCCCTCCAGAGTGGCCGGAACGCGCGCAGCTGCCGGGTCATGCCGCCGTCCGGCGCCGCGGCCACGCGAGCAGCAGCACGTCGAGCAGCAGCTCCGGGGTCACGTTGCCCTTCACGAGCCCGTCCGCCTCGGCGATGCGCGGCAGGAACGTCGCCGCGGCGCCCGGCGGTAGGTCGCGCGCGGCCGCCTCGAGCTCCTCGAGCAGCGCGGGATCGCGCACGGTGCGACGCGCCCCGCGCTCGGCCAGCACGAGGTCGCGGGCGACGTCGCGCCAGACCTCCAGGAGTTGCGCGGTGGAGCGTCGGCGGTCCTTCGCGGTCGCCTTCGCCGGCGTGTCAGCCTCGTCGGCCTCCGCCGCGGCAGCGGCCTCGCCGGCGTCAGCCGGGTCGTCGCCGCTGGCCGACTTCGCCGCGCCTCGCGCCTTCCCGCGTCGCCCCGCAGCACCCTCAGGGTCGGGGGGCGGCGCGGCGAGCGCCTGCTCGAGCTGCGCAGCCAGATCACCGGCACGCGCCTGGAGCAGCCTCGCGGCGGCCAGCCGGGCGGCCGGCCCGGCGGCCAGCAGGTCCAGCAGCGACCGGGCGAGCTCGCCGCGAATCGTGACGGCGTCGGGAGCGACGGCGTAGGCCACGGCCAGACCCGCGCGCCCCCCAGTGAGCCGGGCGAGACGGGCCGCCGTGGGCGGGTCGGCAAGGCCTCGCTCGGCGAGCAGGCGCTCCGTGTCGGGGATCGCCACGGTGCCCAGCCGGAGCCGGGCACAGCGCGACTTGATCGTGGGGAGCATCAGCTCCTCGTCATCGGTGCACAGGATGATCGTGGTGCCCGGCGGCGGCTCCTCGAGCAGCTTGAGCAGCGCATTCTGGGCGACGTCGTTCGCCTGCTGCGCGTCCCGGACGATGACCACCCGCTGGCCGGCCTCCATCGCGAGCAGCACGAGATCCGCGGCGAGGCCGCGGACCGTGCCCGGTTCGGGGCTGTCGTCGTTGCCCACCTGGATCTGCTGGCCCGCCCCGGTGGGGAGCAGCCAGTGGAGGTCGGGGTGGTTGCCGTGCTCCACCATCCGGCAGGTGCGGCAGGTGCGGCACGGCCGGTCGGCGCCGGTGGCGCCGGAGCACAGCAGCCCGGCCGCGAGGTCGAGTGCCAGCGACACCTGGCCCACCGAGGCAGGCCCGCTGAGGAGCAGGGCGTGCGGCACCGACGAGCCGAGCATGGCGTGGACGGCCTTCCCCGCGGCCGG
>JAJYMP010000355.1 GCA_021786915.1 Chloroflexota bacterium | reverse complement strand
GTAGTGGTACTGGAATGCAGCCCGATCGATCCTCGCCCAGGAGATCCACTGCGCGAGGAAGCCGATCAGGAGCAGGGCGAGCGGCAGGCTGCGGCGCTTGAACGCCTGGTAGGCGGCGAACGCCATCGCCGGGATCGACATCCACCAGATGGCGATGGTCCCGGCGTCGTAGATGGCGCCGCTGCTGTCGTTGGCGAAGCTGTCCTGGTAGAACCACACGGGCTTGAGGTTGAGCGGCCAGGCCCACCAGGGCGAGCTTGCCGGGTGGGTCGTCGCCAGGTCGTTGTGGTACTGGTACATCTGACCGGTGAGGTCGAGGAGGGTCTGCCCCGTGTGGCCCGGCGGCCAGCCCTGGGGGAAGCCGGGGAACCCGGCAGTCACGATCTGGTGGTTCTCCACGTTGGCCCACGGGATGTAGAGCAGCACGTAGACGACCACCGGCACGACCAGCAGGCATGCCGCCCACCACAGCACCGACAGCCCCAGCCCGTCGCCCAGGCGCAGCCAGCCCTCGGGGGGCGGGTCCGGGGCGAGCCGCGGGCGGTCGGGGTCGGGCAGCGCCATCGGGCCGATGCCCATCCGGCCGGCGACGTTGAAGGCGAGGTACGCGAGGCCGCCCAGCAGGATGAGCAGGAACGCCAGGGGGAGCGGCGTCAGCTTGAGCGGGCCCAGGGCGATCGAGCTGCCCACCTTGCCCAGCGCGATCGCGGCCAGCGCCAGCAGGATGCCCGCAGCCGCCGGCCCGCCCACCGCGAACCGCATCTCGTCGTCCGACCACGCGATCGGCCGGTAGACGGAGATCGCCACCGCGGCCAGCGTCAGCACGATCATGATCAGCGGGAAGATCACGTTGCCGACGGACCCGCTGTCGCTCGGCACTTCGAGCGCCATCCAGCCCAGCAGCGCGGTCGCCGCCACCATGCCCACGATCAGGACGACGCGGCCGAAGGCGGACCGGAGCAGGATCAGGATCCCGAGCGCGCCGATGGCGTACGCCGCCACCCACTTCGACCCGAGGGCGAGCCCCAGCAGCACGCCGATGACCGGCATGAGCGCCCAGAACCACTTTCGGGGGCGTGGTTCCACCCAGAGCCAGGCGAACAGCACGTACGCGGCAAGCAGGAAGAAGCCCACGTAGACGTCGTTCATCGCGATGCGGCTCTGGACGAACATCAGCCCGTCGAGCAGGACGAACAGCCCCGCCAGGCCGGCGACCAGGCGGCGCTTGAACAGGATCCGCGTCAGCAGGTAGATCAGGCCGGCGCTGAGCGCGCCGAGGATCACGCCCGGCATGCGCCACGAGAAGTCGTAGTGGCCGATGTCCAGCTGGGACACCTGGCCCGCCGCGGAGAACGCGAGGATCTCGCCCTGGCTGCTCGTCGGGTAGAGCTCGTTGTGGTCCATCACCAGGGCGCTGGGGGTGAACCCGAGCTTGTGGTCGGCGAAGACGGCGTTGCCGTGCGGCTCGACGACGTAGACCGTGGGCTCGCCCGTGCCCGGGGTCTCGCCCAGGACCTCGACCATCTGCGCTGACTCGTCGAACAGGACGCGCGTCACGCGCCCCGGCATCTGCAGCATGTTCTGGTCGGCGTTGAAGGAGGGTCCCGCGGCCGCATCCTTGCCGGACGTGAGGATCCAGGCGAGCTGCGGGGTGGTCCCGTCCTTGCTCTGCGTGCTGACGTACAGCTGGTTCCCCGTGCTGAGGCCGGTCACGCTGGCGATGCCGAACGCCGGGCCGGGGAGCAGGACGCGGTCGGCGACCACGGCGTTGTCGGCCAGCATCTCGACGCCCCGCGCGTCCGCGACGGCCAGGAGGGGCGCCTGGGCGATCGCGATGCCGGGCAGCTGCTTCGCGTCGATCGCCGTCTGGAGCTTGGCCCGGGTGTCGCTGTCCAGCGTCGCGTCCAGGGCGACGCTGGCGACGTTCGTGGTCTCGAGGGCCTTCTGGTAGGCTGCGGCGCTGCCGCCGGTGATGCCCGCGAGGGTCTTGGCGGTCGTCGGGGCGTCCTGCACGCTCGCCAGCGTCGCCACCAGGGCGTCGCCCTCGCCCATGTCGGTCATGTCGGTCGCGCCGTGGAACTTGGCCGAGCCGATGACCTTTCCCGTCGTCGCGGTCCCGGGCGTCGCGTCCACGATCGCCACGGACCCGTCGGCGAAGCGGGCGGCCAGACGTGCGCCGCTGTCCCAGGCCACGACTTGGACCGGGCCGGAGGCGAGCGTCCCGAGATCGGTGACGGGCGACGGCCGGGCGCCGCTCACGCCCGCCCGGACCTGGTCGAGCGAGGTGGCGTCGACGGTCTCGAGCGCCCCCGTGCTGGTCGCCACGGTGACGACGTGGTCGGTGTCGTCATACGTCACCGCCGAGGCGCCCGGGATGTCCCAGGTCGCCTCGACCTTGCGGGTCTGCAGGTCGTAGGCGATGAGCTGGCTGCCGGTCACCGCCCAGACGCGGTCGCCGTCGCGCGCGTCGGGCGAGGTGGCGTCCGGGTAGCGG
Organism: Chloroflexota bacterium; assembly: GCA_021786915.1. The sequence goes on along the minus strand of JAJYMP010000355.1, from coordinate 6,116 downwards.
GGCTCGATCGCCGCGTCCTTGACGCCCACGCCGAGGTTGCTCGAGGCCGCCACGTCGTGGCCGGCGAAGGCCACGATCCCGCCCGCGATCATGTACTTCGCGAGGTGCGGGTGGGTCCACTCGTAGATGTTGTGCGAGATGCCGTAGCGCCAGTCCTGGAGGAACTCAGTCGCCGTCCGGGCGTGGTAGACCTCGTCGAAGTGCATCCGGGCGGGCTCGGCCAGGCGATATGTGCGCAGGCACATGGCCGCGAGCACCAGGACGATGACCATCCACAGGTCGAGCCGGTCGAGCCGGCCGCCCTTCTCGCCCCTGAGCGTCGCCGAGCGGTCGGGGCGGATGGGCGTCTCGGCGACCTTGGCGCGCAGCCAGCGGATCGGGCTCATGGCCGCGAGCGACGGGCGGTCGAACCAGGCCGGGACCAGCCCGCCGGGGGCGATCTGGGGCAGCGCGGCAGCGGCTGCGCGCGCCGCGCCGACCGCGGGCCCATCCGGCCGGTACGGCGTCTCGAGTTCGTGCTCCTCGGCGGCCCGGCTGGCGGCCGCCGCGTCGTCGTCGAGCTCGGTCTCGAGCGTCCGGGCGGCCCGGTCCCGGAGCTGGGCGAGCGACCACAGGAACACGCCCGTGATCGTGAGCGCCACGAGCGTGACGCCCGTGGAGCTGTGGACCGCCGGGCCGATCCCCAGCCAGTCGCTGATCGAGGGGTTGTCGGGGTAGATCGTGGTCAGGACCACGTACATGTTGAGGAAGACGGCGATCGAGGCCAGCATGTAGGCGATCCGCCACCGCCACGAGAACGCCAGCAGGATCGCGGCGAGGGCGAACAGCGGGTACAGGTAGCGCTCGTGGACGCGGGTGGGCACCGCGAAGAACGCCAGCGCCAGCACGCAGACGCCCACCAGGATCGTGCGCCGGTCCGGCCGGCGGGCGACGAGCAGCGACACGCCCAGGATCACGGCGCCGAGGAGCACCGCGCCCACGACGACCGCCGGCACGCCGAGGAACGAGGAGAATGGGCCGGTGGCGGGGGGGAGCGGCGGCGAGTCGAGCGTCCAGCCGCCGTTCTCGGCCATGCTGCCGTTGCCCGCGCCGACCAGCGCCCAGAGGTTGTAGGCGTTCACCGTCAGGTACGGGTAGCCGGCGGCAGTCTTGAACAGCTGGTCGATGAGGCCGGCGAGCGACAGCCCGAACGGCGCCGAGAGCGCGATGGCCGTGAAGAACCCGGCCATGCCGGTCGTGATGATCCGGATGGGGCCGCGGATCATGCGCTCCGGGCGGATCCCCGTGGGCTCGGGCGCCGGCTCGTCGCCCCAGCTCCCGGCCGGCCACAGCGCGCGGCGGATGGTCACCGCCGCAACCAGGAACGCGAGGATCCCCAGCTGCGGCTTGATCAGGGCAGCCGCCACCGCGAGGATCGCCGAGCGCTCGGTCCGGCCCCGCCACAGCTCGCGGACCGAGAGCAGCAGGAACACCACGCCGAACGAGTCGACCTGGCCCCAGACCACCGAGTCGAACCACGAGATCGGGTTGAACACCGCCACGGCGGCGGCGATCAGCGCCGAGCGCCGGGAGACGCCCAGCTCCAGCGCCATGTCGCAGACCAGCCAGCCGATCGCGAGGTCGGCGAGGATGGCGGGGATCTTGATGAGGTCGCCGATCCCGCCCAGGAAGTTCCCGACGACGCCCACGAGCCACAGCGCGTAGAGGTAGCCCGGCGTGTAGTCGTGGAACCCGGGCCGGGCGTAGAAGCCCCACAGGCCGTTCGTCGCCAGGTCATTGGCCCAGCCGCGGAAGCTGGCGAGGTCGTTGGCGAACCCGGAGCCGGGCAGGAGATATGCCAATATCAGCCGGGCGACGAGCCCGATCACCAGGATCGTGGCGATCTCGCGGCCGATGCCTCGTCGGGGGGTATCGTCCATCGTGCTCCCCCGGCCGGGCACGCCCGAGCCGGAAGCGGTCACGGGACCCTCCTAGCGAGCGTTGAAGGTGGATCGGAGTATAGCCGAGGGCCCCCTGACGGCCCCCGTCGTCAGCGGTTCCCGCGAGCGCCTGATGGCCATCGGCGTCGGGCTGCTGCTGGCCGCGGCCGCCTTCGCCGTCTACTGGGTGTCGCACCCGGAGCGCTACAACCAGTACATCCACTTCGTGTGGCAGGCCGACGCCTTCCTCCACGGGCGGGCGTGGATCCCGTACCCGATCCAGGACGGGGTCAACCAGGTGACCGGCGTCGCCTACCCGGGCGTCCCCGACAACGCCTACTACCAGGACGTCTACCCGCTCAAGGACGCCGCCGGGCAGGACATCGGGCGGGTGCTGCTCCCGTTCCCGCCACTCCCCGCGTTGGTGCTGATGCCATTCGTCGCGCTGTACGGGCTGTTCACCGACGAGGAGGCGATCGCGATCTGGCTCGGGGCCCTGGGCGTCCTGGCCACATGGTGGATGGTGGGCGGCCTGCGCCTGCGCACCTCGACGCGGGCCGTCGTGACGATCATCTTCGCGACCGGCACTGCCTGGTGGTGGGCGGCGGCCAAGGGCACGACCTGGTACCTGGCGCACCTTGTGGCGCTCAGCCTGGCGATGCTCGCGGTGGGGGTGACGCTCCGCCACGACCGGCGGGCCCCGGACGAGACGATCGCCGAGGAGGACGACCGTGTCGCCGGTCAGCTTGACGCGGGCGTGCCCGGGGACTCGCGTCTGCGTCGCCTGTGGGCGAGCACCTGGCCGCTCGACCGCTCGCAGATGCTGGCCGGGCTGCTCCTGGGCCTGAGCGCCACGGCCCGCCTGCCGCTGGTCCTCGCGGCGCCGTGGTTCATCCTCGTGGGCGGCGGCGCCACGCGGCTCCGTCGGACCGTTTCCACCGGCGTCGGCGCGTTCCTGCCCATGGCCGCGCTCCTCGTCTACACCTTCGCGACCACCGGCTCGGTGATGAACCCGGGTTACGACTACCAGTACCAGCTCGAGGCGAACGGCTACCCGACACTGGGCTACCACCCGGACTGGTCGATCGAGGACGTCCGCTACATCCCGCAGAACCTGCTGATCATGTTCGGCTCGCTGCCCGTCGTCGCGCCCGACATCAAGCCCAACACACTGGGCTTCGGCGATCCGGTCCCGCTGTGCGTCCCCCCCGACACGCACCGCTCGCTGCTCGACCCGGCCTGCCCCCTGGCGATGCCCGTCGACATCGGCACGAGCATCCTGCTCTCGGCACCGGGGCTGCTGCTGGCGCTGCTCGCCTTCCGGCGGCCACTGACAGCGAGACTCAAGGTGGGCGCCACGGCCGCCGTCGCGATCATCGGGCTGTTCAACCTCGCGCACTTCAGCCAGGGCTGGGTGCAGTGGGGCTACCGGTTCTCGCTCGACTTCATGCCGTTCCTGCTGCCGCTGGTCGCGCTCGGCGCGGCGCGCGCGGACGGGCGGCCGCGGCTGGCGGCCTACGGGCTGCTCGTCGCCGGGTTGGCCGTCAACCTGTGGGGCGTGGCGTGGGGGCAGACGCTTGGCTGGTAGCGCCGGGGCAGGGGCCGCGCCCGACGAGCAGGACGTCTCGGACATCGCGGCGGGCGAGGCCGGCGGCGGCGAAGCGTCGTCACCTTCCGGCGCGGATGCCCCGTCGGGCGAGACCTCGCGATGGCGCCGGCCGGACCTCGGTCAAGTCGTCGCCGTGCTCGTCGCCTTCGCCGCGCTGGCCGTGTACCAGACCACCCTGCTGCCGGGCCTCGGCTACTGGGACACGGCCGAGGCGCAGACCGTCCTGCCGCTGCTGGGCACGATGCACCCGACCGGCTTCCCCGCGTTCGTCGTCACCGGCTGGCTGTTCTCCATCGTCACGGCGCCACTCGGCCAGCCGGCGTTCCTGATGAACCTGATGGCCGCCACCTGTGCCGCGGTCGCGGCGGGCGGGACGGTGCTGGTCGCGCGCCGCGTCGGCGTCCCGCTCGCGATCGCGGCGGCTGCGGGCATCGGCTTCGCGCTCACGCCCATCGTCTGGCACATCTCGAGCGCCGCGGACGCCCACGCGCTGCACATCGCGCTGGTCGTGGCGCTGACCCTCGCGCTGCTGCGCTGGAAGGCGCTCGTCGACGGGCGGCGCGACCGCCCCGGCGATGCCGCGTACCGGCGGCGCGGCGATCGGGCCGTCGTGCTGGCCGCCGCGATCTACGGGGTGGCGGCCGCGAATCATGGCCTGGCGCTCATCCTCGCGCCGTCGATCGTGCTGTTCGTCCTGGCCGTCGAGCCGAGCGTGCTGTCCCGCCCGCGGCTGGTCCTCGCCGCGGTGGGAACCGCGCTGGGCGTGGCCGCGCTGCTGTACCTCGAGCTGCCGCTCCGCGCCGGGATCCTCCGCGCCCCGCTGGTGTACGGCCACCCGGAGACCTGGGGCGGCTTCTGGGCGATCGTCCTCGCGAAGCAGTTCCAGGGCGACGTCAACATGCTCGCGGACCTGCCGGGCAAGCTCGCGGCGCTCGCCAGGCTGGGGTCGGACCAGTACGGGCCGCTCCTCGCGCTGGTCCCCGTCGGGCTGCTCGTGACCGCGGTGAAGCAGCCAAAGTACGCGCTGTTCTCGGGCACGGCCCTGCTGGTCACGGTGGTCTTCGCGGGCTCGTATGCGAACGCCGACATCACCCGCTACTACCTGGGGCCGGCCTTCTTCGTGTGGACGTGGCTCGCGATCCTCGCGGCCGCCGCAGTCGAGGCGATCCTGCGCCGCGCGGGCGCGCACGAGGCGGACCCCGACGAGCTCGGTGGGGAGCCCTCGATCGCCCTCCCCGGGCGGCGACGTCTCGCCATGGCACCGGCCGTCGCGCTCGCATTCGCGGCCGCGCTGCTGGTGCCCACCGGGTTGGGGCTGAGCGCGCGCTGGACGGACGCCGACCAGTCGGCGGGCTCCGGGGCACAGGCGTGGCTCGACCAGGCGTTCGGCGCGATGCGCCCCAACGCCGTGGTCATCTCGTGGTGGAGCTACTCGACGCCGATGTGGTATGGCCGGGACGTGGAGCACCGTCGGGCCGACCTGCTGATCATCGACGACAGCAATCGCGTCTGGGACCAGCTGGGCTCGGTCCCCGACGTCATCGACAGGTACCTGGGCACCCGGCCCGTCTACGTCATCCGCGTGTCAGATTGGGACGTCCAGACCCTCGCGCGGCGATATGCGATCCAGCCCGTCGGTCGGCCCGGTAACCTCTTCCTCGTCACGGGCCGCTTGGGGACCACACCATGACCACCGCAGCCGCACCCGGCGCCATCCCGGCCCGCGTGCCGCGCTTGTCGTACTTCTTTCCGGCGCACAACGAGGAGGCCAACATCGAGGCCCTCGTGGCCGAGGCGCTGGACGCCCTCCCGACGCTGGCCGAGACCTTCGAGATCATCGCCGTCGACGACGGCTCGAAGGACCGGACCGGCGACATCGCCGACCGGCTGGCGGCCGAGCATCCGGACATCGTCCGGGCGGTCCACCTGCGGCCCAACCGGGGCTACGGCGGTGCGCTGCGGGCGGGGTTCGAGGCGTCGCGCTACGAGCTGCTCGCGTTCACCGACGGCGACCGCCAGTTCAGGGTGGCCGACATCGGCCGGCTGACGGCGCGGATGGCCCAGGGAGACAACCCAGATGTCGTCGTCGGATACCGCATCAAGCGCGCCGACCCTCTGGTCCGCGTGCTGTACGCCCGGACCTACAAGCTCGCCAACCGGATCTTCTTCGGGCTGCGCGTGACCGACGTGGACTGCGCCTGCAAGCTGTTCCAACGGGCGGCGCTCGAGGGCGTGCGCGTCGAGTCCGGCGGCGCCTTCTTCTCGGCCGAGCTGCTCAACCGGATCCGCCAGGCCGGGCGGTCGATCGCCGAGGTGGGCGTGCCGCACTACGCACGGGTCGCGGGGTCGCCCACGGGCGCGAAGCCGGCCGTGATCTGGCGCGCGGTGAAGGACTTCTGGCTGCTGCGGCTGCGCCTGTGGGCGAACCGCGAGAAGGCGATGAAGCGGGGGCGGCCGATCCTGGGCGAGTAGCGGCGGCCCGGCAGGCCCCCGGGCGCCACGGTCAGGCCGAGGGCTTCTCGCAGACCGAGGCGGGGCCGAACCAGTTCAGGCCACTAGGCCGAACTTCCAGCCAGGAACGGGCCGGC
>JAJYMP010000326.1 GCA_021786915.1 Chloroflexota bacterium | reverse complement strand
TCTCACGACCTGACCGGCCTGGTCCCGGCGGCTGCAGCCGCCGATCGCCATGGCGGGCTGCTCGTCTACGACAGCCACGAGCTGTTCCTCGAGTCGGGCGCCTATGCCGAGCGACCGCGGTGGGTGCGCCGTCTGATCGGGCTGCAGGAACGCCGTCTCGTCGCTCGTGCGGCCGCCGTTATCACGGTGAACCCTTCGATCGGGGCCGAGCTCCGTCGACGGATGCCGGTCGCGCGCTTGGTCATCGTGCACAACTGCCCGCCGCGCTGGTCCCCCCCGGCCGCCCCCGAGAACCTCCTCCGCTCAGCGGCGGCGATACCACCGGGCGTGCCCTTGCTGCTCTACCACGGCGTGTTCACCAACCACCGCGGCCTCGAGCAGCTCGCGGACGCCGCGCTCGAGCCCGGTCTCAAGCACGCGCACGTCGTGTACCTGGGCTATGGTGCATCGCGCCCGATGCTCGATGCCCTGGCTGCCGAGCCGCGCTACGGCGGTCGCCTCCATGTTCTGGACGCGGTCGACCCATCCGTGCTGCTGGACTGGGTCACAGGAGCGGACGTGGGCGTCATTCCCGGGCAGCGCTCGACCCTGAACCATCTGCTCTCGAGCCCCAACAAGCTGTTCGAGTCCATCGCCGCCGGCGTTCCTGTTGCGATCATGGACTTCCCGTACGTGCATCAGGTGGTCATCGACAACCCGGACGGCCCGCTCGGAACCGTGTGCGACCCCGCCGATCCCGCGTCAATCGCCCGAGCCATCCGCGGGGTGATCGACCTCCCTGAGAGCGAGCGCGAGGCGTTGCGCCGACGGTGCCTGCGGGCGGCCGGCGAGCTCTGGAACTGGGAGACGGAGTCAGCGCGGCTGGTCGAGCTCTACGACTCGCTGGCGGTTGGTGCAGGGCCCTCGAAGGCGGGCACGACGACGTCCCAGTCGCGATAGCGGCCCCCGCGACCGCGCGAGTAGAACCGAATGCCGTGGCGCCGCAGCTCGTTGGCGAGTCGCTCGCTCCGTTCGTCGGCGACCCCGGCGATCCGCCTCGTGGCGGTGTCGAAGGCCGTGACGCCGTCTCGCTCTGCCTCGCCCGCGGTGCCAGCGCCGACGACCAGTAGCCGATTCGCGGCGATGGTGCTGTCCCGTCCGCGGCGCTCCCACGCGTCTGCGTCCAGGATCCCGACATAGGTCGTCGCCCCGAGGGCGATCGTCACGGTGCCGAGATCCGGGGACGAGACCGCCGTGGCGGGCGACCCTTCGAGCTGTGCGAGCTGGCCGAGGAAGCTCATCCAGAAGTCGTGCAGCCGCTCGCCGGTAAGCGGGCTGGGGTAGGCGCCAGCCCGGATGACCGTCGCGGGCGACCCGGCCGCCAGCGAGCCGTCCGGGATGTCCTTGGTGACGAGCGAGTTCACGCCGATCACGCAGTTGCGACCGATCCGGACGCCGGGATTGATGGTTGCGCCCGGCACCCACGTGAAGTCGCCGATCTCCACGCCTGCATAGGCGACGGGGAACCCCATCAGACGCGACGGATAGGCGCCGTGCGTGTAGATGCTCGTTCGCGTGCCGAGGCCGACCTCGTGCCCGAGCGTCACCGGCCGGGCCGTGTTGACCAGCGTCTGGACTCCAAGGTGCAGGTAGTGTCCGGCGTCGAGGCGCGACGGGCGCTCGAACGCTGATCCGCCGCCGATCTTGGCCTGGGGCAGCATCCACAGCTCCTGGCCGATGTGGACGCTGCGCCCCGAGATCTCGCACGCCTCCCCGACGGTGCCGTGGGTGCCGATCTCGAGTTCGTCAAGGACGCGGATCGTGGCATGCCGCACGATGCGCACCTCGTCGCCGAGGCGAATGGCCCCACCCTCGACGCGAACGGCTCTCCCTATCTGAACGCCGGCGCCCACCAAGAACCGGTCCGCCGTGATCCGCACTCCCGGCGGAGTCCGGAAGTCGTCACCCCCCGAGGTGCCGATCCGGCTGCCAGGGCCGACGACCACTTCGTCGGCCTCGATGACCACGTTGTCGCCGAATTCGCAGCCATCACCGATCTCTACTCGCTGGGCCCGGATTGTCGGCTCGGCCACCGTCAGCTGACCACCATGCGGATCACCTCGTAGGCCTCGGCAGCCGGCCGGTTGACCTGCACCCCACGAACCAGCGCTAGACCGCGGAGGAACTCCGGATTCATGTACGGCCGGTGCTGTTGTGACACGTAGCACGCGGCGTGAGCGATCTTGATCTCCATGTGCCGCTCCTCGAGGGGCACGAAGCAGGCGTGCCTGAATGAGATCGTGTTCATGGGCAGCTCATAGCCCAGGATCGTGGCGTGCTTGAAGGCCCGGGTCGCTTCCCGCGAGATGATGTCGTGATCCTGGTGGATGTCCGACGTGGAGGGGACGAGCACCAGATCGGGCGCGATGGTGCGCCGCATCGCGACCAGCTGCTCCAGGATCTCTTGGCGGTCCCTCGGGAAATGGCGGACCCTGTAGTCATACAGGTAGAACCGGTCCGGCGCGATTCCCAGCACTTCTGCCGCGGCCCTGCTCTCGTGCTTGAGGACGTCGCGGTCGAACCCCTCCGGGACGGATTCCTCGCACCACGAGAAGGCGGCGAGATGGACGTCGGCCCCCTCCTCGCCGAGCCGTGCGATCAGTCCCGCGCAGCCGAATTCGTCGTCCGTGTGGGCAGCTATGACCAGCGTGCGCCTGCTGTTGAAGAGCAATTGGCCGGCCTCTCAGCGCCCGGGGGACCTGATGAAGTGGTGCCGCCGAGATGGTAGCAACTGCGCGATCTCGGTACTCTTCCGGGCATGCAGGTCCACGCTCGTCGAACGCCCACGTCCCCGATTCTCGAGAAGCCGCTCAGGTTCGGGCTGTCGTCTTCGGTGGTTCGCCCCCGATGAGCCGGATCGTCATGTTCGTGTTCAACGACTGCCGCAACGATGCCCGCGTCCTGCGTGAAGCCGGCTCGCTAGCGGCGGCGGGACACGAGGTCACCGTGGTCGCGCGGGTGGCAGACCCATCGTCGGCTGATGCCGAGACGGAGAACCGCGACGGGTTCCGGATCATCCGCGTGCCCATCCCGCAGGGTCGTCGGGCACTGTGGAGGTGGTTCTCCGCCCCCTGGAGCCTCCGGCCCGCTTGGACCGCGTCCACCAAGTCCGCCGCGCGCCGCCTGCCGTCGTCCCTGCCCGAGCTGCTCAGGCAGCTGGGGATCGGCCTCGTCTCGCTCCCCTGGTTCACGATCCGGCTCTCGGTGCGCGTGGCATCGCGCGGGCGCGAGGCGAGGTCGGGCCGCTCGAGCCTCGATTGGTACGCGTGGTGGCGCCTCGTGCTTCTCGGCTGGGCTGCCGCCGCCGCCGAGGCCGCGCCGCCCGGAGATTTCTGGCATGGCCATGACGCGACCGGGCTCGAGGCTGCGGGGCGTGCCTTTCGGCGCCGCGGGGGCGCCATCGTCTACGACAGTCACGAGATCTTCCTGGAATCGGGCTCGAATGCGGCCCGACCACGCGTCCTCAAGGCGCTCATCGCCCGCTCCGAGCGGGGCTGGACCCACCGCGCCATGGCGCTCGTAACCGTCAATGACTCGCTCGCCGCGGAGCTCGGCCGACGCCTTCGGCCGCGCCGCACGGTGGTCGTCCACAACGCGCCCGATCGATGGGATCCGCCCCCGGAGCGTGCCGAGCTGATCCGGGCGGCCGCCGGGATCGCAGCGGATGCGGCGATCGCCCTGTACCACGGTGGATTCTCGGCGCACCGCGGCCTCGAGGAGTTGGCTGCGGCGATCCTCGAGCCAGGCCTCGAGTGCGTTCATGCCGTGTATCTGGGCTACGGCTCGATGCGCGCCGGACTCGACGCGATGGCGCGCGACCCGCGGTACGGCGGCCGGATCCACGTCCTCGACGCGGTGCCGCCATCCGAGTTGATCCCCTGGGTTGCCTCCGCGGACGTCGGCGTGATGCCGATCCAAGCGTCAACGCTCAACCACCGCCTGTCCACGCCGAACAAGCTGTTCGAGAGTCTCGCCGGCGGGCTGCCCGTCGTGGTCAGCGACTTCCCGGAGATGCGGTCGATCGTCCTCGACAACCCGGGCGGCCCGCTCGGCGAAGTGTGCGACCCGAGCGACCCCGCGTCGATCGCGGCGGCCATCCGCCGGGTGCTCGACCCCACCGAGGGCGAGCGACGGGCCCTCCGAGCGCGGTGCCTTGCGGCTGCGCACGAGCGCTGGAACTGGGAGCACGAGTCGGCGGCACTGGTGGCGCTCTACGCCGCCCTCGCCGGAGAGGGCGGGCGCTGATGGCGCGTCCCGCGCCAGTCCCCCAGCGGGCGACGATCGTGCTGCCGTCCACGGGCGAGTTCGACTCACGCACCTACCGCATCGCGAGGGCGCTCGTGATGCGCGGGCACAGCGTGACAGTCCTCGCCCGCCTCGGCCCGGGTCTCGCCGCCGACGAGCTTCACCCGTCGGGGTACCGAATCCGGCGGACGGCCACAGGGGCCGCTGACGGGCTGCCGCTGCCTGCCGCGGCACGAGCCCGCCTCGCCCGGCGGCGCTGGGGCGCCGTTGGGGATGGCACGCCCGAGGAAGTTCCCGGACACCGCAATGCCGCAGCCCGCGGCGCAGGCACGGCGACGCGCCGCAACGGCGCCTTCGGGCGCGTCAAGCGCGTGACCGCCGGCGTCCGCCGGATCGCCGCGATGGCGCTCGTGGTCCGCTCCCAAACGCGCGCCAGCCGCTCCATCGACGGCGGTGCCGACCTCTACCACGGCATGGCGTACATGGGCATCCCGGTTGCCCTCAGCCTCGCAGCCCGCCATCCCGGGGCGCACGTGGTCTACGACGCCCGCGACATCTACGTAGACGCTGGCAACCTGGCGCGCCTCCCGGGCCCAGTGCGCCGCGTCGTCGGTGCCGCGGAACGTCGCTGGGCGCGGCGAGCGGACCGTGTCCTGACCGTGAACGTCCCGTATGCGGAGGTGATGGCGAGTCGCTGGGACGTGCCGATGCCGGTTGTCGTGCTCAACTGCTCCTATCGCTACCAGCCCGCTGAGCCAAGGCCGCGACGGCTCCATGAGGCGCTGGGGCTGTCGCCGGACCGCCGGGTCGTGCTCTACCAGGGCGGGTTCTCGCCCGATCGCGGGATCGAGCAGCTCGTCGAAGCAATCCCGCAGGTTCCCAACGCCACGCTCGTGCTGCTGGGGTACGGCAGGCTCCGGGCGTGGATCGACCGCGCCGCCGCGGAGCCTGCGCTCGCGAACAGGATCGCGGTGCTCGACGCCGTGCCGCCGACCGAGCTGCTCGACTGGGTGGCCTCCGCCGACGTGGTCGCGATGCCCATCCAGCCCACCACGCTCAACCACCGGCTGACGACGCCCAACAAGCTGCTGGAGGCGATGGCGACGGGCGTGCCGGTGGTTGCCTCGGACCTGCCGGGGATGGCCGACATCGTGCGGGCGGCCGACTGCGGTGTCCTCTGCGACCCGACCGACCCCGTGGCCCTGGCCGCGGCGATCCGCGTCGTGCTCGACGCGCCGGACGGCGGCCGCTCGATGGGCGAGCGGGGCCTGGCAGCGGCGCACGCGGAGTACAACTGGGAAGCCCAGATGGAGAAGCTGCTCGACGTGTACTCGATCCTCACGGGCAGGCCGTGGTGACCACGGGCTCGCGCGGCCGCGCCGTGCTCCTGGTGGCCAACGCCGCCAGCCCGTACTCCCGCGGGCTCCGACTCGCGCGCACGCTCCGGGCCGCGGGCTGGGACGTGGAGATCGCCGCGGTGGACGACGGGCGCCATCCGGCCGACGAGGACGACGCGGGAGTCCGTGTCCGACGATACCGGCCGCGCGGCAGGTGGGTGCGCTGGCAGACGGATGCGTCGAAGCCGTTGCGCGGCGGGCTGCGGGGCCGCCTCGCGCGCTGGGCTGATGCCGCCGTCAAGCTGCTCGCGTGGCCGGTCCACGTCCGGGCCTGGTGGGCCGCGCTCGACGCCGAGCTGCCGCCGGCCGACCTGTACCACGCCTTCGGAATCCTCACGATCCCGGTCGCGCTGCGGCTCGCGGCCGAGGCGCGCCGGAAGGGCCGGGCCGGCTGCGTGGTGTACGACATCATCGACGTGATCCTCGAGTCCAACAACGTGGCTCGCGTCCCCGGTCCGATGCTGGCCCTCTGGAAATGGCGCGAGCGCCGGTGGGTGCGGCGCGCCGACCTGGTCGTGACCGTCAACGAGCCCATCGCCGAGCACCTCGCCCAGGCGTGGCGCCTCGCCCGGCGTCCGACCGTCCTGCTCAACTGCCAGCCGCGCTGGTCGCCGCCTGCCGTGCGCCCGGACCTCGTCCGGCAGGCTACGGGCATCCCGCCCGGGCGGCGCGTCGTGCTGTTCCTGGGCCGCCTCGGGCGCGAACGCGGTCTCGAGGTGGCGGCCGAGGCGGTGCTGCAGCTCGAGGACACGGCCCTGGTGTTGCTGGGCTTCGGCGCCTGGGAGGGCCAGCTGCGCGACCGCGACAGCGACCCCCGGTTCGCCGGCCACCACTACACGCTGCCGCCCGTCCATCCCGACGAGGTGCCGGCGTGGACCGCGTCCGCTGACGTCTCGGTCATCGCGGTGCCCGCGAACTCGCTCAACCAGCGGCTGTCCACGCCGAACAAGTTCTGGGAGTCGATCACCGCCGGGACGCCGGTCGTGGTGGGGCGCGATCTTGCCGTGATGCGCTCCATCACCGAGGCGGAGGGCATGGGAGCTGTGGCCGATCCCGCCAGCGCGACCGACCTCGCGCGCGCTCTGCGGGAGGTGCTCGAGGCGCCCGCCGAGACCCGCGAAGCGATGCGCGAGCGGTGCCTTCGCGTGACGCGCGAGCGTTACTGCTGGGAGCTCGCCGTGGAGCCGTATCTCGGCGAGCTGCGGCGGCTGGGGGCGTAGCGTGGCCCCGCTGCGGGTGCTGACGGTCGCGCGCTGGTACCCGTCACATGACGCGCGATTCCGGGGCGTGTTCGTGGCCGACCTAGTCCGGGCGCTCGGCGGGCTGGGTGTCGACAGCGTCGTGGCGTCGTGGGAGGCCGCCGTGGTGCACGCGGGTCGGCTGGCGGCGGGCAACGTCGAGCGCGCCGTCGCGGCGTGGACCGCGGCCGTGGAGCGCGGAGCGGTGCTCAGCACGCCGGTCGATTGGGGCGCTGGCGTCCCCGTCGCCCGGCTGCCGGTGGTCGACGACGCGGCGAGCGACGGATGGCGCGACGTCGTGGCGGCGCACGCGGCCCTCCTCGAGCCGCTGGTCCTGGGGATGGCGCGAGGCCCGCGCTTCGACCTCGTGCACGCGCATACCGGCGCCCCGGACGGTCTCGTCGCCGCGGCGGTCGCGGACCGGCTCGGCGTCCCGCTGGTCGTGACGGAGCACGCCTCGAACGCCGTGCGCTCCATCGCCGAGGATCCCAGCCTCGCCGCTGCGTACCGGACACTGCTCGATGACCCCCGCCGCCTCGTCTCGATCAGCCCGGCCAGCCGGGCTCGACTGGCCGCAGCCCTGGCCGTGGACGAAGCCCGGATCGGGCTCATCGGCAACGTCGTGGACACGACGGCGTTCCCGGTGTCGCCCGCGGCGGACCGCGATCCCAAGGACCTGCTCTGGGTGGGGGAGCGCAGCACGAAGAAGGGCGCCGATGTCCTGCTGCGCGCCTTCGCCATGCTGGCCCAGGACGATCCCGCCCTGCGCCTTCGCCTGATCGGCCGGTCGCCGACCCCGCAGGTGGAGGGCGAATGGATGGCCCTCGCGGCCGAGCTCGGCATCGCGGCGCGCGTGGCGTTCGAGGGGCCGGCGGACCGAGCGGGGGTTGCCCTGGCGATGGCGCGTGCCGCCGCTTTCGTGCATCCGAGCCCGGCCGAGACCTTCGGGATCGTCGCCGCCGAGGCGGTCGCGTCAGGGCTGCCCGTTGCGGCGACCCCGTCGGGTGGCGTCGAGGACATCGTCGGGCAGGACGGCGCGCTGGGGACGATCGCGATAGGCCACGAGCCGGCGGCGCTCGCGGCGGCGGTGGCCGACGTGCTCGCCCGGCGTTCGTCCTTTGACTCGCGGGCGATGCACGAGTCCATCGCGGCCCGCTTTGGCGCGCCCGTCGTCGCCGGCGCCTATGAGCGCCTGTACCGGGAGCTGCTCGCCGCTGCCCCGGCTCCGGCGAGCCCGGCGTCGCCAGAACCCGCATCACCGGACCTCGCGACGCCGAACCCGATGTCGCCGCACGGGGACGCGGCCCTGGTCGTGGGCCTCCAGCGGACGCTCCTCGATCGGCGGCTGGCGTCCTTCCCGTGGCCGGGCCGCGCGGGGATCACGATCGTCACCGTGGCGGGCAAGGACCGCGCCTCCTCGCAAGGCTGGACGGACGCCCTCGTGGAGGTCGACCCTGACGCGTGGTACCGCAGCGAGATGGCCCGCCTGTCTGGCCCCACACTGTCGGGCATCCCGGGCGGCGTGGCCCGCGGGCTGCGGTTCCTGCTCCGCCCGCGCGCCGGGCTGGCGCGCCGCCGCCTCCTCGCCCAGCGCGAGGAGCGCCGAATCGCCGAGTCGCAGCGGCTGGTGCTCGAGGCGTGGCGCCAGCGGGTTGCCGCGGGAGATCAGCCGTGGCTCGTGGCACTCGACCCCGTGGACGTGGT
>JAJYMP010000454.1 GCA_021786915.1 Chloroflexota bacterium | reverse complement strand
GGCCCTCCAGGCGAAGCACCCGGCCCTCGGCGATGTGCGTGGCCTCGGCCTCATGCTGGCGATGGAGTTCGTCAGGCCCGGCGAGGGCGACGGGCGGGTCCCGGACGCCGCGCTCACCAAGCGGGTCCAGGCCGAGTGCTTCGAGCGCAGGCTCATGATCCTGACCGCGGGCTCGTACGTGAACGTGGTGCGAATCATCCCGCCGCTCAACACCACAGCAGATGAGGTCGACCTGGCCCTGCGGATCATCGCGGAGGCCCTCGACGCCGCAGGTGCCTGAGCGCATCATCGGCGCATGGGCAACGAGGGGGATCGACCGAACACCGGACCTGACGGGGAGGCCGCGGCACGGGCGCGGGTCGACGCGCTGTTCGAGCGCTTCAACGACCTGACCCCCACCGACCTCGCCCACATCGGGCTGCGCCGGCGGGACGACGAGCACCGGCGGCTCCAGCTCGAGAGGGTCGAGCAGGCGGCGCGCGCCTCGGGCCGGAGCGTCCTGCTGGGCGAGGCGCGCGCTGAGGCGCAGCGGTTCGTGTTCCACCGGTTCGACGAAGCGGCGATGAGCCCGACCTGGCTCGGCCCGGGCTGGGGCGTGTCGACGGGCGGCGTCGAGGATCGCGTCGCCATCGTGGCGGCCATCACCGATTCCGCGGCCGCCGCGGTCGTGGCCGACCTCGTGGAGCCCGACCTGGTGCGCGCGCTCTCCACCGACGCCGAGAACCTGCTGGGCTTCGCGGACGGCGAGGCGTACGAGGGCGCGATGAGCCGGGGCATCGAGCCGCCCCCGCCCGACCTCGACGACCCGCCCGGACGCAAGGCCGTCGTCTACGGCGGCGCCCTGATCGGCGGGCTGCTGGTGGCGGTCGCGGGCGCCGTCCTCGTCGCGCCGGCTGTCGGCGTGGCCGGTGGCGCCGTGTTCGCGATGATCGTCATCGCCCAGGGGCGGCGCGCCCCGGGCGACCGGCCGCCGCGCGCGTCCGGGGACTGACCGAGGTCTCCGCCCGCGCCTGTCCCCCATGGTCTGCGGCTCGGGTCCGCGCCCGTCCCGATCGGGACCAATGTCTCTGGGGCCAGATGGCGCGAGGGCACAGAATCGCCCCGCTGCACGCGGCACCTGGAGGAAGTCAGGATGGATGCTGTCGCCGCGATCGTCATCGGATGCACGATCCTCCTCGCGCTCGGGGCCGAACCGCTGCTGGAGCGTCTGAACCGGCGTTCCGCCTGGGGCGAGTTCCTCCGCGAGGACAAGGCGGGTCGGACGCTGTTCGTGCCGTTCGGCTCGGCGGCCTACGTGGTGCGGGACCCGGCGGTCGTGGGCCGGATCGAGCGGCTGTCGGCGCGGGCGTTCAGCCTGCTGATCGAGGACGCCGTCCTGTTCGCGGGGGTCATGTGCGCCTTGATCTTCATCGAGGAGGAGCTGTTCTTCGGGGTCGGCGCCGCCATCTTCGTGACCTCGTGGGTCGCGCTCATCGCGTGGGTCATCCACGAGGCCCGGGCGATCTGCGCCGGGCTTCCACTGGCGCGGTGACGTGCACGACGAAATCGGCACCCAGACAGATCTCCGGCAGCCGGATCCCGACACCTCGCCAAGCGCGCATGGGGGCGCCCCGATGACCACCCCTCCGCAGATGACCTGTCCGAAGTGCGGTGGGCGCATGCACTCCTTCGAGCGCAGCCGCCTCGTGGTCGAGCAGTGCGAGGATTGCCGCGGATTCTTCCTGGACGGCGGCGAGCTCGAGCGGCTCATCGAGGCCGAAGGCGGGGGCTGGTCGGGCCGCGTCGGTCCGCCGGCCGACCTCCCGGTTCATCGCGGCTCCTCGTCGCGGATCCATCTGCCCCGAATGGCGAGACGACAACCACCGAAAGGGTGAAGCGCTCCGCGGCGCGCGCGATGGGCGTTCCGTCGCCCGAAACCGGCGAATAGTCAGAGGCCGCCTACGCGCAGCCCAATATGGGCCTTGGGGCGCCGCCGTCGGCGTCCTCGACGCTGAATCACTGCCATCCAGTCGCTGGGATCGGCCCTTGCCAGTCCTGCAGCGGATCCGCAGTCGTGCCTCGACCATTCGCCGGTCTCAGGGCGCGCGGGAGCCGGTCTCCGCGCGGAGGAGCGGCTCTCAGCTGCGCCCAGCCAGCCGCCGCAGGATCTCGTCGTGGAGCAGCCCGTTCGTGGCCACGAAGCTCGGCGTGTCGATGCGCCGCTCGCCGTGCACGTCGGTGACGCGCCCGCCCGCCTCCTCGATCACGATCAGCGGCGCGGCGAGGTCCCAGCTCTTCATGCCCACCTCGATCATCGCCTCCGCCGCGCCCTCGGCCAGGAGCGTGTAGCCCCAGAAGTCGCCGAAGCCGCGGTCGCGCCAGGCCGAGGCGATCAGCGCGTCGAACCCGGGCATCAGCCCCGACGCGACGTTGTCGGTCCGCGAGCCGTACAGCAGCTGCGCGTCATCGAGCGAGGCGACCCGCGAGACGTGCACGCCCCGCTCGCCGTCGAGCCCCCGCGCCCAGGCGCCCAGCCCGCGCGCCGCCCACCAGCGCTCGCGCAGCACCGGCGCCGAGATCACGCCGACCTGGATCTCGCCCTCGTGCTCCACCGCGAGCAGCGTCCCGAACAGCGGCACGCCGCGGATGAAGTTGTGCGTCCCGTCGATGGGGTCGATGTACCAGCGCGTCGGCGCGTCGCCGTCCTGGGTGCCGTACTCCTCCCCCACCAGGCCGTGGCCGGGGAAGCGGGCGGCGATCCCGGCCCGGATCTCGCGCTCGACGGTCTGGTCGGCGATCGTGACGAACGTCCGGTCGGGCTTGCGCTCGAGGTCGAGGTCGCGCCGGAAGTGCGCACGCGCGATCTCGTCGGCCGTGTCGCACGCCTCGTGGGCGAAGGCGAGCCAGCCGCGGAGGGTGGCATCGGGAACCCGGGCGCGAGCGGCGGACCAGGCGGGCCCGAAGGGCTGATCGGTCATGACGCAATGATGCCGGAGCAGCAGGGCCTGGCGCTACGAGCGGATCCGCTCCCCCGCCGGGTCGTAGAGCGGCTCCCTGGCCACCTCGCAGCCGACCCGGGCGCCGAAGACGTCGATCTCGCCCCGGGCGCCCACTGGCACGGACGGTGGCAGGTAGGCGTAGGCGATGCTGCGGGAGACGGAGTAGCCCGCCCCGCCCGAGGTGACGCGACCGACGACGGCGCCGTCCACCCGCACCGGCTCGTTGCCCAGGCAGACGGAGCGCGGGTCGTCGAGGACCAGGCAGCGGAGGCGCTTGCGCGGGCCGGCGACATTCGCGGCGACCAGCGCGTCGCGGCCCAGGAAGTCGCCCTTGCCGAGCCGGACCGCGAAGCCGAGGCCCGCCTCGTAGGGCGTCTCCTCGGGCGTGATGTCCGCGGCCCAGGCGCGGTAGCCCTTCTCAAGGCGCAGCGCGTCGATCGCGCGGTACCCGCCGGCGACCATGCCCTTCGGCCGGCCCGCGGCCCACAGCGTGTCCCACAGGGTCGCGCCGTACTCGGTGTGGGCGTACAGCTCCCAGCCCAGCTCGCCGACATAGGTCACCCGCACCGCGTACACGGGCACCGACCCGACGGTGATCGCGCGCGCCGTGAGGTACGGGAAGCCGGCATTCGACACGTCGTCGGCCGTGAGCGGCGCGAGGATGTCACGAGCGGCCGGCCCCCACAGCCCGAAGCACACCCGGCCCGGTGTCAGGTCGTTGACCACCACCGAGCCGTCGTCCGGTGTGTGCTTGCGGATCCAGGCGAGGTCGTGGTTGCCGAATGCCGTCCCGGTCACGAGCAGGAACCGGTCGCGCGCCACCCGCGTGACGGTGAGGTCGCATTCGATGCCGCCCCGGCGGTTGAGCAGCTGCGTGTAGGTGACGGAGCCGACCTCGCGGTCCACGTCGTTCGCGCACAGCCACCCGAGCAGGTCCGCAGCCCCGGGCCCGACGAGCTCGATCTTCGCGAAGCTCGTCTCGTCGAACAGCGCCGCGGTCGTGCGCGTCGCGATCGCCTCCGCGGCGATCGCCGGGTGCCAGTGCTCCCCCGCCCAGCCGCGGGGCCGGAGCGCCTCGAGCGCGGATTGGCCGCCGAACGCCGGGTCCGACGCGTTGGGAGCGAACCAGTTCGGCCGCTCCCAGCCGGACTTCTCGCCGAACTCGGCGCCCAGCTCGCGCAACCGCGGGTACGCGGGCGACAGCCGCAGCGGCCGCCCCGCCTGGCGCTCCTCGTTGGGGTAGTGGATGTCGTAGTAGGTCGCGTAGTTCTCGTACGACCGGGCGAGCGTGAACGACCGGCTCCGGTACTGCGCCCCGAACCGGCGGATGTCCATCTTCCACAGGTCGAGCTCGGGCTCGCCGTCCACGATCCACGACGCCACCTGCCGCCCGATGCCCCCCGCGCCCGCGATCCCGTGCGCGGAGAACCCCGCCGCGACGAAGAACCCGCGGACCTCGCTCTCGCCCAGGATGAACTCGTTGTCGGGGGTGAAGCCCTCGGGGCCGTTGATCATGCGCGTGACCCGGGCGTCGGCCATGGCGGGCAGGCGGCGGATGGCGCCCTCCATGATCGGCTCGAAGCGCGGCCAGTCGGGGTCGAGGAGACGGTGGTTGAAATCGGGCGGGACCCCGTCGAGCGCCCAAGGCGCGGGGTTGCGCTCGTAGCCGCCCATGAGCAGGCCGCCCGTCTCCTCGCGGAAGTAGACGAGGTTGTCGGGGTCGCGAAGCTGGGGAAGGTCACGGGTGACGCCCTCGACCGGGCCGGTGATCAGGTACTGGTGCGCCATCGGGACGAGCGGGACGGCGACGCCGGCCAGGCGCCCGATCTCCGGCGCGTACATGCCGCCCGCGTTGACCACGACCTCGGCCTCGATGTCCACGCGCTCGCCGCCGCGCTCCACCGTGAGACCGGTCACTCGCCCCCCGCGCACCGAGATGCCGACGACGCGGTTGTGCAGCAGGATCCGCACGCCCCGCCGCCGCGCCCCGGCCGCCATCGCGAACGCCAGGTTGGACGGGTCGAGCCAGCCGTCCGTCGGCAGCCAGGCGGCGCCCAGCACGCCGTCGGTCGCCATCAGCGGGAACCGCGCCTGCGCCTCGGCTGCGCTGACCAGGTCGATCGGCAGGCCGAAGGTGGCCGCCCACGCGGCCTGGCGCTGGAGCTCCTCATAGCGGGCCTGGGTCGACGCCAGGCGCAGCGAGCCCACCTCGTGCCACGACGGGTCGACACCCGTCTCCTCAGCCAGTCGCCGGTACAGCGAGACGCTGTACATGATCATCCGCGTCAGCGTCACGGAGCCGCGCAGCTGGCCCACCAGCCCGGCGGAGTGGAACGTGGAGCCCGACGTCAGCTCCGCGCGGTCCACCAGCACGACGTCCGTCCAGCCCCGCTCGGCCAGGTGGTACGCGATCGACGTCCCGCCGACCCCGCCCCCGATGACCACCGCCCGTGCGTGCTCCGTCACCCGTGCCCCTCCCTGATCACGTCCCGGTCCGTCATGCGCCCGCCACCTCCCGCAGCGCCCGCTCGAAGCGCGGGGTCGTCGCGTTGGCCAGCAGGCGGTCGAAGTGCTCCACGGCGTACGCCCGGAAGTCCACATCGAGCGTGCTGATCCCCTCCTGGAGCACGCCCCACATCGCCTCGCGGAAGTCGCTGATCACGCGGAACAGCACCATCCGGGCCAGCCGGTCCGGCCGAGGGCTGGGCTCGGCGTCGTAATAGGCCAATAGTGCCGCGTCCTCGTCGGGCGTGAGCTCGTTGTTGACGCTGAAGTTGCCGAGGTCGAAGAACGGGTCACCCATCCCCGCGTACTCCCAGTCGACGATCCGCATCCGGGTGCCGTCATCGATCAGGTTGCCCGGCAGGAAGTCGTTGTGGCAGGGGCGCATCTCGAGCGGGTTGCTGAGCAGCGCCAACTCCACGCGCCGCCCGATCGCCTGGGCCAGCTCGAACTCCGCGGGGATCCGGACCCCGTTGTCGCGCGCCAGCGCCCGGTACGCCTCGACGATCCGGAGCGGCACGAACAGGCCGGGGATCGCCGGGCCCTCATGGAACCGGCGGACCGAGTCCGCCACCCGCTCGATCACGTGCGGCGCGTGGACGTCGAGCTCGGCCATGGGCGTCCCCTCGATGAACCGCGTCACGAGGTACCCCTCGGGGCGAAGGAACGCCACCACCTCCGCGCCCACCCCGACACCAGCGGCGGCGACGGTGGCCGCGTGCTCCACCTCGCGGCTGATCCCCAGCAGGTGCGTGTCGTTGCCGCCCAGCCGGATGACGAAGCGGTCCCTCTCGCCCTCGACGTCCACGCGGTAGTTGCGGTTGGTGATTCCGCCGGTAAGCGCGACCAGCGTGAGCTGCTTGCCGGCCAGCTCGGGGACGCGCTGCATCGCCCCGACCAGCTCGTCGTGGAGTTCGCCCTGGAGGACCTCCTCGGTCCCGGTGGTCATGCGCGCCTCCCGGATGTGCGCGGGCGGGGCGACGGGTCCCGCCGTCCCGCCCAGGACACCGTCGTGCAGCCTGGTCCTACGCGATGGCCACCTCGCCGGTCGCCGCGTCGGCCTCGACGTCCGCGCCGACAGCGCGGATGCGCTCGCCCACGCCGTACACCACCAGGCCAGCCAGGAGGATGACGCCCAGGAAGACCTCGAACAGCGGCCACGCCGGGAGGCTCGTCAGCGGGGCGCTGCCCAGGAAGGTGAGGGTGTTGATCAGCGGGTTGGTGAGGTCGCGCAGGCTGTTGCCCCAGTCGCCGAAGACGGCCGGGTTGTCCCACAGGGCGAAGTTGACCAGCATCAGGGCGCCGTAGACGAGCGCGACGACGTTGATGACCAGGCCGAGCCCTCGGAGGTTGAACCACGCCTCCTTGTGCGGCCAGCCCTTCGTCCGGGCCACGAACACGCCCAGGTTGCACAGGAAGTAGCTGAGGTAGATCGTCCCGGTCGCACCGATGGCGATGACGCCGGCGCTCCCCGAGACCAGGAACGGGATGGCCGCCAGCACGCCAACAGCGATGGCGGCGTTCGTCGGCGTGTGGTGCGTCGGGCTCACCTTCGCCCACATCCGGCCGAGGGGCAGGCGGCGATCGCGGCCCATCGAGAACATCAGGCGGGTAGTGGCGCCCTGAATGGCCATGGTGCAGACGAACACGGCCATCAGCACGACGGCGAGGTAGATGTTCCCCCACACGTCGCCCATGTTGGCGTGGATCGCGTCGGCGATCGGGAAGGCGCCCTTGCCGGCCGCCGTGATCTCGCCCGCCATGTCGGGGGTCGAGAGCAGGATGGCGAGGAGGAAGATCGTGCCGATCACGCCGGACAGCAGGATCGCCGACAGGACGCCGCGCGGCGCCTGCTTGCTCGCTCCTACCGTCTCCTCGCCGAACGTGCCTGCCGTGTCGAAGCCGTACACGACGAACAGGCTCATGAAGGCCGCGACCGCGAACACGGGCAGGTAGTTGCCGTTCGCCCCCGACTCGGTGCCCATGGTGTTCGTCAGGACTGAGAGCGGCTGGTGGTTGAAGAAGATCAGCAGGATGCCGGCGAACACCAGCATGCCCAGGATCTCCGCGGCCACGCCGAGGTTGTTGATGATCGAGAGGAGCCGCACGCCGAACGCGTTGATGAGCGTGGTGATCACGAGGGTCCCGAGGGCGACCCACACGTTCCACGCGAACGGCCCGTACATCTGCGTCCCGTCCACGCCGAGGATGCTCGAGAGCACGAGCGGCACGGTGATCGCGACTGCGGTCGTCGTCAGCACGCCGGCCCAGAAGTAGAACCAGCCCGTGAACCAGCCCAGCGTGCGATTGGACAGGCGCTTGGACCACTGGTAGATCGAACCAGCTACGGGGAAGTGGCTGGACAGCTCGGCGAAGTTGAGGGCGACGAACAGCTGGCCGACGACGACGAGCGGCCACGACCAGAACATCGGGGGCCCGCCGACCGCGAGACCCAGGGACATCAGCGTGAACGTCCCAGTGGACACGCTGATGTAGCTGAACGCGACCGCGAAGTTCGACAGGAAGCCCAGCGTGCGCTGGAGTTCGGGCTTGATGCCCAGCGATCGGAGGTGGGCGTCGTCCTGCGCCGCCTGGTCTAGGTGCGGGGTACCGGCCACGTGCGAAATCCCTCCTCCAGCAGCCCCGGGACACGGGGTGCTCGACACCTTGGAGTGGACGCGAGGATTCGCCGGCGCTCCTCCGGCGCCGACTTGCGCGGATCGTGGCGCCCGGGGTGCCGGGAGTCAACAGGGTTGCGAATCGGTCGCGCTGGACGCGCCAATCGGCCCTGGCGCGCGATACCGGGATCGGTGCGTGGATCCCGCGCGGGTGCGGAGCCCTGCGACGGACTCCCCGCGGCTCGCGAGTCCGGGCTCCCCTCGCGGCACGCGAGTCACGTCAGACTCACCCGGGCGGCCGCGGAGCGTGGCCGCCGGGCGAAACTCCGGTCCGCGAGCGGCGACCACGATCGGCGCCTCGCCGTTCGAGTCTGACCTGACTCGACCGGGCAAGGCGGCGACGCGGCGAGGCGCATCCGTCCGGGCTCCCCTCGCGGCACGCGAGTCACGTCAGACTCACCCGGGCGGCCGCGGAGCGTGGCCGCCGGGCGAAACTCCGGTCCGCGAGCGGCGACCACGATCGGCGCCTCGCCG
>JAJYMP010000483.1 GCA_021786915.1 Chloroflexota bacterium | reverse complement strand
GAGTTGCGCGTCTCGGTAGGACTCCTTGTAGAGCCGGCCGTCGCTCGAGATCTCCTGGAGCTCGAACCGCTCCATGGTGATGGCATCGAAGGGGCACCGCTTGACGCACAGGGCGCAGCGGATGCACCGCTCCTCGTCGAGGATCATGGCCGCCCCCTGCGACCAGCCGTAGGCCTCCTCGATCTCGGGCAGCAGGCCCTCCGTCTTGAGCTGGTTCACGTCCACCATGTGGATGACCCCCTCCGGGCAGACGTCGGCGCAGGCGCCGCAGAGCACGCACCGGAACGGGTCGAACCAGATGTTGTAGTTGCACATCAGGCAGCGCGTGGACTCGGCCACGGCCGCCGTCGCGTCGTAGCCCAGCTCCATCGGAGTCGTGAAGTTGACCGCCGGGTCCGTGCTGGGCATGCGCGTCGCCGGCTCCAGCGTCGGGATGTGCTGGCGCGGCAGGACGTCGTACAGCTCGGGCATGTCGTGGCGCCACGAGCTCGTGATCTTCACGTTGGGGGTGACCGTGACATCGGTGCGACCGTCGAGGTAGCGGTCGATCGCGTAGGCGGCCTTCTTGCCGTGGCCGGCCGACTCGATCAGCGTGGTGGGGCCGGTGACGAAGTCGCCGCAGGCGAACACGCCGCGGACGTTGGTGGCGTAGGTCGCGGGATCCACCTTGATCCGGCCGCGGTTGACCTCGAACGAGGACTCGACGGGCAGGAACGAGAGGTCGGCCGCCTGCGAGACGGCCGGGATGATCGTGTCGCAGGGGAGCGTGAACTCGGAGCCCGCGATCGGCACCGGCGACCGCCGGCCTGAGGCATCCGGCTCGCCCAGCTTGTTGCGGATGAACCGGATCGCCTTGAGTCTGCCGTCCTCGCCCAGCAGCTCGATCGGGCTCACGAGGAAGTCCATGCGGACGCCCTCGAGCTCGGTCTCGCCCAGCTCCTCCTCGTCCACGACGAGCTCCGAGCGGGTTCGCCGGTAGGCGATGGTGACGTTCTCGGCGCCGAAGCGCAGGCTCGTGCGCGCGCAGTCCATCGCGGTGTAGCCGCCGCCGACCACGACGACGTTCTGGCCGACCGCGACCTCCTGGCCGAGGTTCGCCTTCTTCATGAAGTCGACGCCGTAGAGCACGCCCTCGAGGTCGGCGCCGGGAATGTCGAGGTAGACCGGGTTCATCGCGCCCGCGCAGATGGCGATGGCGTCGAAGTCGCGCTGGAGGTCCTCGAACTGGACGTCCACGCCGATCTGCGTGTCGAACATGAAGGTCACGCCCAGCCGCTCGACGAGCCGGACGTCCATCTCGATCGCCTCGCGCGGCAGGCGGAACGCGGGCACGCCCATGAGCAGGGTGCCGCCACCGTACGGGAGGCTGTCGTAGACCGTGATCTGGTAGCCCTTGACCGCGAGCTCGCGGGCGACCGCCAGGCCGGACGGACCGGCGCCGATGACGGCGATCCGCTCCTCGCGGGGCGTGATCCCGGGCATGGCGTCGGGGATGCCCGAGGCCTCGTGCCACTCGACCAGGAACCGCTTCATGGCCCGGATGGCAAGCGGCCGGTCGATGTCGCCGCGGCGGCACGCGCGCTCGCACGGGGCCGAGCACACGTAGGAGCACATCGCCGCGACGGGGTTCGGCTCGCGGGCGAGCAGGTAGCCCTCCTCGAACCGGCCCTCCGCGGCGAGGTTGAGGTAGCCCCGGCAGTTGGTGCCGACGGGGCATGCCTCCTGGCACTCGATGTTGCACTGCAGCCAGGACGCGTCGACCGGCTGGACGAGGAAGTCCTGCGTGTGATCGAGGGTCACGAAGCGGTCACGCCTCTTGTGCTGGGGTACTGCTCACGGCGGGTCACCTCAGCGAGGAACGCCGCCGACCGCGAGAGAGTACCAAGCCCTTCGGTCCATTGCACGGCGGTTCACTGGCCGCGACTCCGTGGCGAGGCCGTTGTGCAGGGCGCACGGGACTCTTCGAACCCGGCCATTTGTCATCTGGCGGAGTGCGCCAAAGGCACCGGCCCAGCGTTCGGCATCCCGGGCCCGGGATCCTCGACGTTCGCGGTGCCGCCACCTGCCCCCGGAACGGCTGCGCGGAATCAGGCCGCGGGCCTGCGGCGAGCGCCCCGCGGGCGTCCAGTCGGATTGCTCACCGGTCGAGAATCTGCGCGGACTCCGGTTGACGCGCACGCGTGGCGCAGCTACGCTCCCCGGAGGCTGGGCGGATCCACCGCCTGCCCGCAAGGGAGACCTGTGAGCCCGTCCGAGATCGGCTTCTTGGCCCTCGGCCTCGTTGTGGGCATCGCCGCGGGAGCCCTGCTCCTCGCCGTGGTGCGGCCCCGCTCTCCCTTCCGCCCCGTGGTCAGGGTGACCGTCACGCCGCATGCGATGGCGCCCCGAGATCGGCTCGCGATCGGCTCGCCGCGCCCCCACCGGTTCGCCGAGCCGGCGCCCGGCTCTCCGGACGAGGACGCCCACCTGGACCTCGCCGATGGCCTCCCGATCGCCGCTGCCCCGTCGCCGGAACTGCCCGCGTGGCCGGCAGGAATCGGAACGCGCGTTCCATCTGGCACCGGCATCTCGGCGTACGCCGTTGGCATCCCCGTCTCGGGGGGTGGTGGCCAGTCGGTCAGCGAGGCATTGGCCTCCGCGACGGGCGCGCTCGCGGTAGCCGTCGCCGAGCGCGCGATCGAGGCGGGGCGAGGTCAGCCGACGGCCTCGGGCCTCCCCTCCCGCATCGACATCCGCCCGGCGCGCGCCGACCTCAGCGTCCGCGCACGCCCGCCGGTCGCTGAGCACCAGCCAGCGCTCTCCGCGGAGGTGGTGGGCATCCCGGTCCTCGCCCGCGGCCCTGCCCGGGGATCGGCCAAGGGCTCGGGTGCGCGCGCCGCTGCCGACGCGACGGCCGTCGATCCCTGCGCCGACGAGCGGACCAAGGCGTCGAGCGCCTGCGCGCAGGCCGACACGGCGCGGGAGGCAGCCCGGGCGCTCGCCGATCGCCTGCGGGAGGCCCAGCGGGCGCTCTCCGACCTCCAGGCCCGCGTCGAGGAGGCCGGCTCGCTGGCCGATCCGCGCCGACTCGCCGCCGAGAAGGACCGCCTCCACGCCCGATTCCAGGCCGCCCACGCTGCGGCCCGCACCACCGATGACGCCGAGGAAGCCGCGCGCGTGTGGCTGACCGACGTGAGCGCCGCGAACACGGCCGCCGGCGACGCCGCGCGTCGGGTGCAGGCCGGGACCGACGAGCTGCGCCTCCAGACCGCTGCGCTCGAGCGGCTCGACCTCGAGGCGAACGCCGCCCGAGTCGCCGCGGAGCGCTCTGAGGCCGACTGCCGATCGGCGCGCGAGTCGCTGGCCACGTGCGAGGAGCGCCAGCAGGCCGCCGCGCCCGCGGCCGAGGAGACGGCCCAGGGACCGAGCGCCTGGCCCGGCGGCGCTGAGCCGACCTACGACGCGCGACCAACCGTCCCTGCGGACCGCGGCGGCACGCCAGTCATCCTGCGGGTCCTCCGCGGTGACGCGGCGGCTCGCGAGCAGCTCGTGGCGACGCTGGCCGGCGACGATGCGGACGCGACGGCCGCCTGGCACGTACGGATCGCCAAGCTGATCGACGCCATCACGGCTCGCGCGATCGAGGACGGCTACCTCGACGTGGACGAGGAGGACCCGTTCTGGCGTCTCTTCTCGGGCGACGAGCAGCGCGAGATCGTGCTTGCGCTCTCGGCGCTCGGCTTCCGCTACGACGGGATGCGCGGGTTCGACGACGACCGTGCGCCGAGTGCTCGCGACCTGTCGCTCGCAGTGGGCTATGCCGGCCTGGACCGGATGCGCGTCCGGGTGTGGCCCGGGGATTCGGCCCTGGCGGCGCTGTTCGACGGGGCCGTCGTTCGCGCCGACCTCTGGCTCGCCTACCAGGCCGACGACCTCTCGCTGGCGCGCATGGAGGCGGCGCTGGGACCTCGCGCCGCTGCCCTCGGCGAGATCTGGGACGCCTGGGGCCGCGTGCGCCCGGCCATGCTCGAGGACCGCTGAGCATCGGCCTCCGCCTGTCGCGCCCGAGACCGCCCGCCGAGCCCGGAGTCAGCCCGCTGGCGACGATGCCGCTTCGGCCGCCATCGCCGCGCCGGCCTCCGGCTCCTCGTCCTCGTCGATCACGACGACGCGGAACACCTCGGCCGCCTCGACGCCGATCCGCTCCCCCTCCTCGCGCGCCCACCCGCGGATCCGCGGCTCCAGGCGTTCCGGCTGGCGGATCTGGCTCGGGTGCGCGCGCAGGGCCTCGAGCTTGCGGTCCAGGGTCGCCCCGACGTCCACCGCGGCCGTGGGGCGGTTCGTCCAGAACAGGAACAGCCGCCGGACGCTGTGGGGCGCCAGGCCGTCGCGCGCCAGCCACGGGAACGCCATCGCGTTGCGGGCGGCGGGGTAGACGGCATCGACCGCCGCGAGCCCCGCCGTCCGGTGGTCCACGTGGTTCACGCCGCCGTCCGTGTAGAAGACCGTCTCGGGGTCCACGCACAGGACCGCGTCCGGGCGGAACGTGCGGATCTCGCGGACCAGCTGCTCGCGCAGGGCGAGGTCGTTGGCCAGCGCCCCGTCGGGCTGGTGCAGGAACGAGATGCCCGCGTAGCCGACGATCCGGGCCGCCTCGCGCTGCTCCGACTCGCGGGTGGCGGCCAGCTCGAGCGGGTCCTGGCGCCAGTCGTCGGCGCCGGCGTCACCGCTGGTGCAGCACACCAGCCAGGCCTCGGAGCCCTCGTCGATCCAGCGCGCGGCGGTCGCGGCGGGGCCGAAGTCGGCGTCGTCGGGATGGGCCACGATCACCATGAACCGGCCGGGACGCCAGGTGTTGACCGCCAGCACCGTGTCGTGCGTCATTTGTCGTACCCATCTTGCATGTTGTGGTAATGTGCCGATTGAGGCTTCGCTCGTTTCCCCCCACGGGCGAGGCCTCGTTCCATGCCCGGCTCAGGCCGGTGCGGTCGCGGCGCGCAGGGCGGCCAACACCTCGGCGGCGTGCCCGTCGGCCTTGACCTTGGGCCATGCGGCGGCGATCCGGCCGTCCGGCCCGACGAGCCAGCTCGAGCGGATGATCCCCAGGTACGTGCGCCCGTAGTTCATCTTCTCGCCCCACGCGCCGTAGCGCTCGGCAACCGCGTGGTCCTCGTCGGAGAGGAGCGTGAACGGCAGGCCGAACTTGGCTCGGAACGCCGCGTGGCTGCCGGAGCCATCGGGGCTGATGCCCCAGATCTCGGCGTCGAGGTCGCCGATCTCGTCATGGAGGTCGCGGAACTGGCAGGCCTCAGTGGTGCAGCCGGGGGTGTCGTCGGCCGGGTAGAAGTAGACCACCGTCCACTTGCCGCGGCGGTCCGCCAGGCGGTGGATGGCCGCGTGCTCGTCGGGCAGCGCGAAGTCGGGGGCGTCGTCGCCAACGGTCGGCATGCTCATGACAGGAGCATAGACCGGGGCGCCGCGAGATGGCGTGGGCGGGTCGGGGCCGGGGCGTTGCAGCGATGCGGCGGCGTGGGGCCGCGGCCGTCGTGTAGACTCGCCGCCGTGCCCGAGTCCCCCTTCCCCGCCGCTGCCCAGCGCATCGTGGACGCTGCCGCGCGCAAGGGCGTGGCCCTCGACATCCACGTCTTCCCCGAGGGCACGCACACCGCCGAGGACGCGGCCCGGGCGGTCGGCGCCGAGATCGGGCAGATCGTGAAGTCGCTCGTCTTCGTCGCGCCGGGCGGCGGGGGCCACCGGCCGATCCTGTGCCTCGTGTCAGGCCCCAACCGGGTTGACCTCGCCCGCCTCGCCGCGGTCGTCGGGGAGCCCGATGTGCGGCGCGCGACCGCGGTCGAGGCGAAGGAGCTCACCGGCTTCACGATCGGGGGCATCCCGCCCATCGGCCACGTCGCTGGGCTACGCGTGATCATGGACCCGGACCTCGGGCGCTTCCAGACCGTGTGGGCCGCGGCCGGCACCCCCACCGCCGTCTTCCCCGTCGCGCCGCGGACCCTGCAGATGCTCGCCAACGCCCACGTGGCGCCGATCTGCGAGGAGCGCCGCCAGGCCGACGTGCTCGCGGAGCGAGCCGGGCTGACCGGCCCGCAGTCGCCCGCCTCCCAGGACTCCTAGCCGGCACCGTGCCCGCTGAGGTCCGCCACCGCGTCGTCGCCTTCCCGGGCGGCCTCCGGGCGTCGTTCCGCTGGGCGGGCAGCGGACAGGGCGCCGCGGTCTTCGCGCTCACGGAGACCGGTGGCCCGCTGACCGACCTGGGCGAGATCGTCGCGCCCGACCCGGACCGCCGCTGCCGCGCCGAGCTGCGCGTCGAGACGCCCTCCGGCCCGTGGACCGTGCGCCTCGCATCCACCATCAGCGACGAGCCGGCCGGGCTCCTGTGGGACACCGAGGGCCTGCTGGTCGTGGCGTACGGGTTCCACGGCTATGCGCTGGACGCCCGCACAGGCGAGCTGCGCTGGAGCCACCGCTCCGCGTCGCCGATCGTGACCGTGCTGGGCTCGCCCCGCCTGCCCCATGTGATCCTCCAGGCGGAGATCGAGACCTTCGCGCTGGAGCCGTCGGGCGAGGTTGCCTGGCGGGTGGCGCACAGCGACGTGGTGGCGTCGGCGGAGCTGGTGGGCGGCCAGCTCGTGCTCACCAGCTTCTCGGGCCAGGTGCGCGCGCTCGACCCCCGGACGGGGCGCGGCGCGGACTGAGGCCCGCTGGCCCGCCGGCCCGCTGGCATGGCGGGCGACCGTTCCGGGACGTGCGCTCCAGGCGTCGGTGCGGATCTGGAGCCCATGGCCGGGTGTGGACAACCTGTGGACAACCGCCGGGCCACGAGGGTCCTGTTCACGAGTAGGTGGAAAACCGCATTGACCCAGCGGTGCGCGGGCACGTAGCGTTGGGGGCAGCCCGGAGGGGCCGAGCGATGCTAACGGCGGCGATGACATCAACGCCCACGCGTCGAGTAGGTTCCTTCGGGCTGCTGATTCCCCTGACGGCCGGGCTGCGGGCCGTCCCGGCGCGACAGCGGGGTATCATCGGCTGGTGACGTCCCTGCTCCTGCTCGTCGCTGGCCTCGCCCTGATGGCCGTCGGCTGGCTCCTCGTCCGGCGGCTCGGCGCCCGCGCGCGCGTCGGCCGCATCCTCGCCAGCACCCCGGTGGTCCCCGTGGACGATGCCCTCCGCCTCGCCAGCGCGGGCCGCGCGCGTTATGTCGGCGTCGGCGGTCGCCTCGACAGCGACCACGAGTTCCTCGATGAGCACCAGCGTCCGCTCGTCTTCCGCCGCTCGCGTCTGGAGCTGCGGAACGGGTCGCGCTGGGTCCCCGTCACCGACCACCGGCAGGTGGTGCCGTTCTCCCTCGCGGGCGCCGCGGCGTCCATCGCTGTCGACGGGGACGCGCTCGACGAGGGCCTGGTGGTCGTGATGCGCCAGTCCGAGGGCACGGCCGGCGAGATCCCCGACCGCGTCCCGGACGGCACGCCGGCCGAAACCCCCGCCCGGCTCCGCGTGGAGCTGCTCACGAGCGTGGACCACGCCCTGGCGCTGGGCGTGCCGGGCATCGGCACTGACGGCGAGCCTGTGCTGCGGGCGGGCATGGGCCGCCCGCTCATCCTCACGACCCTCGAGCCCGCGGAGGCGATGCGGCTGCTGGCCGCCGAGCACCGGACCTCGACCCGGGCGGGCGCCGTGCTGATGGCCGGAGGCCTACTGGCAGCCGCGGCGGGACTGGCCTGGACCCTCATCGGCGCGTTGGCCTGAGACGTGCACCGGTCCGCGATCATCCGCACTGCGGCGGGCGCCGCCGCGACGGTGGCCTGGCTCCTGTTCGCGGGCCTTGCCCTGGCCGAGTCCCCCGCGCCCTCGCAAGCGGTGAGTGGCGACCCCAGGGCGGGGCAGGCGGCCGGCTTCGTCGGGAACCCTGCGCTGGCGATCGCGATCGTCGTCCTGGTCGTGGCCGCCAGCCTCGCGGCCACGCTCGCCTGGATCCGCGCCACCGGCGGCCCGGCCGGGCCCGACCACGAGGCCCGCTGACGCCCTCGCCCGCTGGGCAGCCTCCCCCCGCAATTCGCTGCTCTGACAGGCTCCCGCAACGAAATGGGAGGTAAGTCCTATTGGCAACTCCTGTGAAGTAGACGACCCTGTCCGCCACAGCATGCTTGCCAAATCCCACACTCCCTCGGCAGCTCCTGCCACGGTCGCTCGGCCTGGCGACGCGACCCTGACCGTCACCAAGGCAGCGCGCGTCCTTGGCGTGCACCCCAACACGATCCGGGCGTGGAGCGATGCGGGCAGGGTCCGCTACTACCGGATCAACGAACGCGGCGACCGCCGGTATCGCCTCACCGACCTCCAGCACTTCCTGGCCGCCGCAGCGTCCGATGCGACGACACCAGGCGGCGAGAGCAGCTCGACGGGGCGCGCACCTCGGCACCTCGCCGCAGCGTCCGCGCTCAGCGTCGGCGCGGCGGGCATCGAACTCCTCGCCGACCTCGCGGAGGTTGCCTCGTTCCCCAGCGGCCTGGACCCTGCCCTCGACGAGGCGTGCCGCCGCGTGCGTTCGGCCACGGGGGCGGCACTGGTGGGGGTCTGGGAGCGGCGCCCGGGAGGGCTCGTCCCCCGCGCGATCGTGACCGAGGGCGGGCCCGGACCGATGGTCAGCAGCCTCCCCCCGGAGCGCAACGTCGTCACCCTCGCGCTCGACTCGCCCGAGCCCATCCACGTCCGACCCGGGTCCCCCGGACCCGCCGCGGTGCTGGGACTGGGCACCGAGAACCGCCCGTC
>JAJYMP010000648.1 GCA_021786915.1 Chloroflexota bacterium | reverse complement strand
GCGAGCATCTCCTCGTGCGTCCAGAGACGATGGGCATCGGTTCACAAGGGAGGTCGATGCCCGGCCAGCCCAGACCCGGCCCACGGGAGTGGCGCAGGGACTGGGGGTTGTACCAACCCAGGAGGAGCGCGCTAGATGCATCGCACCGGTAGATGGCGGAAGAGCGGGTACATCGTCGTCACGTTGGCCGTCATGACGCTCGTCGCGGCCTGCAGCTCATCGCCCGCAAGTTCTCCAGCGGCTGCAACCTCCGCCGCATCGGCCACGGCGGCGGCTGGCGGGGGAAGCCCGATCAAGATCGCCATCATCGACGCGCAGAGCGGCCAGTTGAGCTCGCTCGGCGTCGACGAGGTCCAGGGTGTGAAGCTGGCCGTCGACGCTGCAAACGCGGCCGGCGGCATCAATGGCCAGCAGATCCAGCTGCAGGTCTTCGACGACAAGGGCGATCCAACGACATCGACGAACGTCGCGCAGGCCGTCGTGAGCGGCGGCTACATCTTCGTCTTCGGCACAGCCGAATCCACTGACTCCATGGCGATCGCGCCGATCCTTGAGAAGGCGCAGATCCCGATGATCACGTCCGGTCAGGCGGACTCGCTCGCCAATCTGCACGATCCGTTCATGTTCCTGAACACGCCGACGAGCAGCGCATTCGACCAGACGCTCGCTGACTACGCCGTCAAGACGAAGGGCTACAAGAACATCGCGCTGATCACGAACAACGACTCGTACGGCAAGAGCGAGCACGGTGCGTTCCTGGCCGCCCTCCAGGGCATGAGCGTCACCCCGGTGGCCGACCAGGTCGTGACGCCGGACCAGAAGGACTTCAGCGCCGCCCTGACGTCGATCCGGCAGGCCAACCCTGACGTGCTGTTCATCGGCGCCGAGGAGGTGGAGAGCGGGCTGATCGTGAACCAGGCAAAGAGCCTCGGCCTCAAGGCCCAGATCATCGGCGGCGCGCCCATCTTCTCCGTCCCGTTCCTGCAGACCGCCGGCGCGAATGCGAACGGCTGCATCGGGACGTCGCCGTACCTCGGCAACAACACCAACGACAACACGAAGGCGTTCGCCGCGGCGATCGCCAAGGCCTACCCCGGCGTCACCCCCGACCTGCACCAGGCCAAGGCCTATGACGGCGCCAACATCGTCATCATGGCTCTGAAGCAGACGAACGGGCAGGGCGGCAAGGCCCTGGCGGACGCTATCCGGGCCACGAAGTACAACGGCCTCGTCGGGCAGTTCAGCTTCGACGCGAACGGCGTCGGCGTCCACCAGACCCAGCTCGGCGAGATCCAGAACGGACAGGTCGTTGCGCTGCAGTAGCGACCGTCAGCGCCCCTGACGGAAGAACCGACAGGCCGCAGGCGCCGCGTTTGCCGGTCGATGGCCGGCTCGACGCCTGCGGCACCTCTCGCGATCTCATCACGCTCGCTATACGGAGCCCGGCGTGGAGGTATTCGTCCAGACGGTGGTCGGGGGACTGACCTTCGGGGCCATCTACGCACTGGTGGCGCTGGGGTTCAGCCTGAT
The DNA here is from genome assembly GCA_021786915.1 of Chloroflexota bacterium. Next base: position 7,247 of record JAJYMP010000648.1, on the reverse strand, counting down.
CTACCGCACGATGGCGCTGGTCAACTTCGCGCACGCCGATGTCCTCATGCTCGGCGCGTACCTGGGTACGACGATGATCCTCAGCCTGCAGTGGCCGTTCGTCGTGGCGCTTGTCGTGGCCACCTTGCTCACCGCCGGAGTGGGTGTCGGCATGGAGCGGGTGCTGCGCCCCCTCGAGAACAAGGACCTCGACCTCATGCTCATCGGGACGCTCGGCTTCGGGATCGTCCTCGAGAGCGTGGCGATCATCGTGTGGGGACCGGCGGGCCAGGCGGTCCGCATGCCCATAGCGGGCGACCCGATTGATATCGGCGGCATCCTCGTGCAGCCCTACGACCTGATCGTGCTCGCCGCTGCGGGCGTCATTGCCGTGGGCCTGTACCAGTTTCTCGGCAGGACGAAGCTCGGGCTGGCGATGCAGGCATCGGCGATGGATTACCAGGCCGCGTCGGCGATGGGAATCGATGTCGGCCACATGAACGCGGTGGCGTTCGCGATCGGGTCGGCACTCGCGGCCATCGCCGGCAACCTGGCCGCGCCGTTGCTCTACGTCGAGCCCACCGTTGGCGTGTCACTCGGCATCAGGGCGTTCGCCGGGGCCATGCTCGGCGGCTTTGGCAGCATCCCGGGCGCGATCGTGGGCGGCCTCGCGATCGGGCTCATCGACTCCCTTGCGAGCGGGATGTTCCAGGGCTACGGCGAGGTGGTGACGTTCGTGACGTTCGCATTGTTGATCACCCTGCGGCCCACCGGGATCTTCGGTGAGCAGACGATCAGCCGCGCATGAAGATTCCGCGCTGGCTTCTCTGGGTCACGGTGCTGGCCATCGCCGCCATCGCGTCCGGCGGTCTCGACGGATACGAGATCCACGCGCTCGACGTTGCGCTCGTCTTCGCGATCCTCGCGGTGGGCCTGTCGCTGACGCAGGGGATCGCGGGACAGACCAACCTCGCGCAGGTGGCGCTGTTCGGCGTGGGGGCCTACTCGACCGCGGTTCTCACGACGGTCTACCAGTGGGATTTCTGGTGGACGCTGCCCGCGAGCGTCGCACTGACACTCGTGGCCGGTGTCGTGCTGGGGCTGCCCGCGCTCCGCATGCAGTCCCATTACCTGGGGATCGTGACGCTCGGCCTGGCTATCGCCTTCAGCAGCTTCGTCGCGAACGCGCCCCTGCTCGGTGGCGCCGCCGGTATCTCGAACATCCCGAGCCCGGGCGTGCTCGGGCTCGCGTTCGACACCGACCATCGCTACTTCTTCCTGCTGCTGGCGGCCCTGGCTCTCGGCCTGTTGTATGCCGCGTTCATCTGCGGAACCGGACTCGGCCTCCGACTCCGCGCGATCCGTGACGACCACGTCGTCGCCGCGGCGACCGGCGTGCACGTCGCCACGACGCGTGTCACGGCATTCGCGCTGGGCGCGCTGTTCGCCGGGCTGGCCGGCAATCTGTACGCGGGCCTGATCGGATACGTGAGCCCCGACACGTTCAGCATCTTCGTGATGTTCGAGCTGCTGGCGATGGTGATGATCGGCGGACGCCAGAGCATCTACGGGGCGGCCGCGGGAGCGATCCTGCTCAGCGTCGTGCAATCGCTGCTCATCAACCTTCCGAACTACGCTCACCTTGGCTACGGCGTGCTCCAGATCGCGGTGGTCGTGGCTGCCCCGATGGGCCTCGCTGGCCTCCTCGTCCGAACGTGGCGCCTCGCGCGGTCGCGGGGCAGACAAGCGGCCGCCGTGCACGTGGCCCCTTACGCCGGGCGCGTCCCGGCCGCGGACCGGGACGTGCCCGTCGACGGTCCGGCCGTCAACGTGGCCGGTCTGAGCAAGCGCTTCGGCGCCGTCAAGGCCCTGGACGACGTCTCCATTACCGTTGCGCCGGGCGCCATCCACGGCATCGTCGGGCCGAACGGGTCCGGCAAGACCACGCTCTTCAACGTCCTGACCGGGCTCTACCGGCCGGATGGCGGGACGGTGAAGGTGCTGGGCGCCGACGTGGCCAGGCGCCGACCGGACCAGCTCTCCCGGATCGGCGTGTCGCGCACGTTCCAGAACGTGCGCCTGTTCCGGTCGCTCACGGTTCTCGAGAACACCCTGGTCGGGGTGGGGGATGTCGAATCCGCACATCTGTGGGAGTACGTCAGCGCGCCGTGGCGCGTGGCGGCGCGCGACCGCGAGGCGAAGCGCCGGGCGCTGGAGGTCCTCAACGACCTGGGACTGACGTCCGTGATCGACCGCCTTCCGGGGGAGCTCCCATACGGCGTGCAGCGCCGACTCGAGATCGCTCGCGCCCTGGCGAGCCGCCCGAGGGTGCTGCTCCTCGATGAGCCGGCGGCCGGGCTGAACGGCGACGAGGTGCGGGAGCTCGGCGACGTCATCCGCGACATTCGTACCGCAGGAGTCAGCGTGGTGCTGATCGAGCACAACATGTCGCTCGTCATGTCGCTGTGCGACCGCGTGACGGTGCTGAACTTCGGGCGGCTGCTGATCGAAGCGGAACCCGCCGCTGTCAGCCAGGACCCCGCCGTCATCGAGGCGTACCTCGGCCGCCGCGACCGGGTCCGCCACGGCGGATCCGCCACGCCGCCGCCGTCACCATCGCAGTCGGCGTCCGTCGCATGAGCGCCCCCGTCGCGCCGCTGGAGTCGGTCGCGCCCACCGACGCGCTCGTTGTCGATGGGCTGTCGGTCTTCTACGGCGCCGTCCAGGCGGTCCGCGAGGTTTCCTTCTCGGTCCCGCCCGGCGGTGCCGTCGCGATCATCGGTGCGAATGGCGCCGGCAAGAGCTCGATCCTCAAAGCGATGTTCGACCTCGTGCCGCGAAGGACGGGTCGGCTCACATACGGCAATGCGGACCTCATGCGGATGCACTCGCACCGAGTCGTCTGGGCGGGGATCGGGTACGTGCCCGAAGGGCGCCATGTCTTCCCGGGGCTGACGGTCGAGCAGAATCTGCTGCTCGGCGCCTACCGGAAGCATTGGAACTCCGAGGTGCGCGACCGGCTGGGCAGCATCTACGAGCTGTTCCCGAAGCTGAAGGCCCGGCAGCGCGGGCTGGCGGGCGGGCTGAGCGGCGGCGAGCAACAGATGCTGGCGATCGGCCGAGCCCTGATGTCCGAACCCACGCTGATCGTGCTGGACGAGCCGTCGATGGGCCTCGCGCCTGTTCTCGTGGACGAGGTCGCCGATGTCCTCGCGCGACTTCGGACGACGGGCGTCGGCCTGCTCCTGGTCGAGCAGAACGCCGAGTTGACCTTCGCTGTGGCAGACACGTGCATCGTGCTGGAGAACGGGCGCGCCGTCCTGTCGGGGACGTCGGCCGAGCTTCAGTCCGATCCCCAGGTCCGACGTGTCTACCTCGGGCTGTAGGCATGGTGACGAAGAGGACGATCGGTTGTCGTCGGCGCGGGTGCCCGACATCGGGACCCGTGGCGGCGCTGAGAACGCGATTGGAGAGACGAGCGGCATGGCGACTCGGGAGATCAGTCAGGAAGAGCGCGAGAACGTGGACGACCTGGTCGCCTGCGCTCGGGCCGCTGCGGCGCAGTTCGCGTCCGCGAGGCAGGACCAGGTCGACAGGCTGTGCCAGGCCATCGCGTGGGCGGTGGCGAACGAGACGACGTTCACGCGCCTGGCCGAGATGAGCGTCGTGGAGAGTGGCCTCGGCGATCCCGTCAGCCGTGTGTCCAAGCGGTTCAAGATCATGGGGATCCTGCGTGACGTGCTGCGCGAGAAGAGCGTGGGCGTCATCGAGGAACTGCCGGAGCGCGGGATCGTCAAGTACGCGAAGCCGGTCGGGGTCATCGCGTCGCTCATTCCGACCACGAACCCCGAGCTCACCCCCGTGGGCGTCGCCATCTTCGCGGTGAAGTGCCGCGACGCCGTGGTCTTCTCGCCGCATCCGCGCAGCCGGAAGACGACGATCGAGACGGTCCGCATCATGCGCGAGGTGCTCGCCCGGGAGGGGGCACCCGCCGATCTCCTGCAGGTCATCGAACGACCGAGCATCCCGGCGGCCCAGTACCTGATGGCGTCGTGCGACCTCGTGCAGGCGACCGGGGGCCGGGACATGGTCCGCGCTGCCTACAGCTCCGGCACGCCCGCGTACGGCGTCGGCAGCGGCAACTCGACGATGATCGTCGACGAGACCGCGGAGATCGACCAGGCCGCCCGGAACACGCGGATGAGCAAGACCTCGGACTACGGTTCGGGCTGTTCTGCGGACGGGAATCTCCTGGTGCAGGCGTCGATCTACGACGCGATGCGTGATCAGCTCATCACAGAGGGCGCGTACCTCGCCTCGCCCGAAGACAAGGAGAAGCTCCGACGCGTGCTGTGGGACGACGAAGGGCATCGGCTGCCGGACACCGTCGCCGTCTCGGCACAACGGCTCGGCGAGCTCGCCGGCTTCGCCGTCCCGGCTGGCCGCTCGTTCATCGTGGTCGAGGAGGACCACATCGGCCGCACGTATCCGTTCTCCAGCGAGAAACTCTGCGTGGTCCTCTCGCTGTTCCGCTACGACACCTTCGACGACGCCCTGCACATGGTCGAGGAACTTTTCGAGGTCGGCGGCAAGGGCCATTCCTGCGGCATCTATTCGCACGACGACGATCACATCGATCGGCTCGCCCTGGCGGCTCCCGTGTCGCGCATCATGGTCCGACAGCCGCAGTCGAAGGCGAATGCCGGCTCGTTCACCAACGGAATGCCCATGACGTCGAGCCTCGGCTGCGGGACCTGGGGCGGGAACGCCACGTCCGAGAACATCAACCTGAAGCACTACATGAACGTGACGTGGGTGAGCCGGCCGATTCCCGAGGATCGTCCTTCGGAACAGGATCTGTTCGGTGAGTTCTACAAGACTGCCGTCGACTGACGCGTCCGATCGATTCCTCATGCCGGAGTGCCTGGTCCCGAGGCCACCTCAGCCGCACCGTCACCGTATAGCGGTTGTGCAGGCATGAAGATCGCCGTGCTCGGCGGTGGGGCTCTCGGCTGCGTGATCGGGGCGGCTCTCACCGGAGCCGGTTCCGACGTGTGGATCGTCGGCCGGTCCGCGGAGCGCGCCGCTGCGATGAACGCGAGCGGGCTCCTGGTGCGCGAGGGCGAGCACGAGCGAATCGTCCACGTGCGGGCCGCCTCCGACGCGGGGGCGATCGGCGTGGTGGACGTCGTGGTGGTGGTCGTCAAAGCATTCGACACGGAGGCGGCAATCGAGTCGACCCGCTCCCTGTTCGGCCAGCGGACGATCGCGCTGACGCTGCAGAACGGGCTCGGCAGCGAGGAAATCCTGGCGCGCCTGCTCGGCACCGAGCGAGTGATCGCAGGGCGCACCTATGTCGGCGGGACCATGCTGGGACCCGCCCGTGTGGCCGCGACAGTCCGCGGTCGAGACACCTATCTGGGCGAGCTCGACGGTTCCACCAGCGACCGTGCGGTGGCCGTGGCCACGGAGTTCGAGCGCGCCGGCCTCGCTACCACGGTACGAGGTGACATCACGACGCTGATGTGGGACAAGCTGCTGGTCAACGTCGCCACGGGGGCGCTCAGTGCCATCACCCGCCTGGAGTATGGGCGCCTGTACCAGGTGCCGGAGATCGAGGGCGCGGCGATCGCCGCCGTCGGTGAGGCAATGGCCGTGGCACACGCGAGCGGCGTGCCCCTGTCCACGTCGCGGCCGGAGGATGCCTGGCGGATCGCGGCGGAGGGGATGCCCGCGGAGTTCAAGGCCTCGATGCTCACCAGTCTCGAGAGCGGTTCGGTGACCGAGATCGATTTCGTGAACGGCGCTGTCGTTCGCCTCGGTCAGCGCTGGGGCGTCGCCACCCCGGTGAACCGGGTACTGGTCGCCTGTGTCAAGGGTCTCGAGCGCGGGCTCGCGCGACAGGCGGGGGAGTGAGATGGCACGTGCCTACGTGGAACACGTGGCGGTCCGCGTTCGGGACATCCACTGGCACATCCGGTTCTTCCGCGAGGTCCTTGGCATGACCGCCCGCGAGTACGATGGGCCGCCGGACGACCCGCGGCAGTACTGGTCGGTCGGCGGCATCCAGCTCCTGGCGGCGCCGGATTTCACCGGCCGCGAGGGCTACCTTGCACATATCGGCGTGATGTGCGACGACCTCGAGGCAGCGCTGGAGGCGGCCGAGGCGTTCGGAGTGGACGCTCTTCCGAAGGGGCGGAACTGGCTTCGCCTGCGCGACGGCCTGGAACTCGAACTGCTGCAGGCCAGCGCCGGCTCCGTCGGGCTCGTCCTGGCGATCGACCCTCGCCACAGCACCGAGACATGAGCCGATGACTGTCGAACGATACTGGGACGACGCGCGCGTCGGGGACGAAGGCGTCAGCCCGGCCCGACTGGTGACCGCAGACCTCATCGACAACTACGCGGACCTGAGCGGCGACCACACGCCGCTGCACATCGACGAGGACTACGCCCGGAGTACGCCGTTCGGCACCCGGGTTGCCCACGGGCTGCTCGGGCTGGCAATCGCCGATGGCCTGAAGACGCAGAGCGACTATCGCTTCCGGCCGGGCATGTCGCTGGGCTGGACCTGGGACTTCGCCGCGCCCATCAAGATCGGCGACGAGGTGCACGTCAGGTTCCGTGTCGCGGACCTGCGACCGTCGCGGAGCCGGCCGGGCTGGGGCATCGTGGTGGTGGCGGCGGAACTGGTGAACCAGCGGGACGAGGTCGTCCAGAAGGGTGAGCACCGCCTGATGGCTCCTCGGAGACCGACATGAGCCAGCCACGGCCCCTAGCAGGGGTGCGGGTCATCGACTACAGCCACTTCCTGGCCGGTCCATTCCTTGCGCGAAGTCTCGCCGCGCTGGGCGCCGAGGTCATCAAGGTGGAGCGACCCCCAGCGGGGGACGCAGGTCGAACGCATCCGTTCCACGTCGACGGGCAGAGTGGCTACTACCTGCAGCAGAACATGGACAAGCAGGGGGTGTGCGTCGACGCCAGGGACCCGCGAGGTCTGGAGTTCCTCCACCGCCTCATCGACACCGCCGACGTGTTCGTGGAGAACTACCGGCCCGGGGCGCTCGAGAGGCTTGGGCTCGGCTACGGGCGGCTGTCGGAGAGAAACGACAGGCTCGTGTACTGCTCCGTCTCGGCCTATGGCCACACCGGACCGGATGCCGACCAGCCGGGATTCGGGTTGATCGTCGAGGCGAGGAGCGGGGCGATGGCGATGCTCGGAACTCCGGGGGAGACTCCGCCCCTGTTCGGCATCGCCGTGGCCGACA